>NZ_ASZT02000012.1:0-61966 GCF_001006065.1 Sphingobacterium sp. IITKGP-BTPF85 | reverse complement strand
GCCAGACAAAGACCTACAATCCATGATATCTCACCTTCCCAGACCGCATCGAGCGTATTTTCCATAGGTGTATCGGTCATACCGTCACCGTTCTTGTCTTGATCAATGATAAACTGGATCGCTTTTTTTTAAATTAGCCCAATTTTCTCTTCAAAAAAAACATTGTCGCTAGACATCTGATGATCCCGGTAAAAACGAAGTACAACACCTGCCTGCCCATCTATAGCAGGACGGCTTTCATATTCGGCTCTAAAAATAATCGCCCCAGTCTCTGGTTTAAAGGCAATGTCAAGATCCGTGACCTCACGCAGATTACGCTCCAGCTCCGGAAATATACGTCCCATGGCCTGTCCGTACTGCCAGACGTGTGTGCAGGTTCCTGCACAAGCACCGATACCTTCCCAGCCCCAAAAACGGCCCGTTGCGAACCGATACGTATTGGCTGTAGCCAAAGTTCCGATATTAACAAAAGTGCGGTCCAGGAACCAGTACGGAAGCGTCGAGTCATTCCACGTATCAGCCCATAATAATGTGTTTTCGTCCAGTTTATTTCTCTCCTGATTATAATACTCCAGTACATGATAAGCATTACTAAACTTTGTTCCGTACCAAAAACCGTTCTGCGCATCTTTAATTCTTTCCTTCAGCTTAGGATGAACATTGTTAAAATACCAACTTATCGCATAAGAGATTTTAACCTTTGTAGCAGCAGGTATCTTTCTTTTAACAGTAAGACTCCCCACCTGCAACTCATTAAAACCGATATTGCTAGACCCTGCTTCACTGATTAGATCAGCAGGGTTTATAGGCCATTCTTTAATTTGTGCTACAGCAATCGCATCACTGTGCTGGCACGATATGGCCATAGAACCATAATCACTGGCTATAAGATCTTTCTCCGGAACCTGTTGACATTCGAAAAATAACGCTTTCCCATCAATAAGATTTTTCGAAACCGACACTTTACGGACCGATGAAAAGTCTTTTCTATTCTTATGAACCCCATTTTCTAGCCAGCCACTAATCAGTACATCCAATGGTTGATCAGTTGTATTAACGACTTCAACATGCAGCGTAGTCATAGGCAGTGAAGAATTTTCGATATCCAACGGAATAAAAGGAGAATAAGCCGTAAGCTTTACATCAACCGGAAAATCAGCACTACTGTAAGTTACTGTACATGTCGGGTACGAGGGTTCAAATACAATTTCGTCCCAATGGTTTTCGCGGAGTTCTTTTATCAACTGCCTACCCTTATAATACACAGAGATTGCAAATCCCTGTTCCAGTATGCGTAGATTATCTGCAATAGCCGGCTCAATATAAGCCGAACCATCTCTTGGACGAATCCGAACCTGTTCTTTACCGTTGTTCCATAGCACTATTTTCGGTTCTACACCTTCCTTCATACCATCGTAAGATTCGTTAAATCTGCCACAGCCACAACCGGCCGTCCCCCCCGATATACACAGTACCAGTATGAAGTCCTCCAATAGGCATACCGATATATTTGAGCTCATTTTTACTTTTAAAGTACTTGATTTTTTCTCCACGCTCATATAGTGAAGCTAGCCATTGGGGATCTATAGCCTTATCGGCTTCAATATTATGAATTGGTTGTTCCCATGCAAAAATACTGCGGGACCATGCCGGAAACTGTGTCGCCAAAACACCCAAGCTGATTAAACTTGAATTCCTTAAAAAATTTCTTCTGTTCATTATTTACGGTTTATCATGCCTTATTACCATCCTGGGTTCTGAGGCAGTAGGTTTTTATTTTTGTCAATTGAACTCTGTGGCACTGGCCATAGGTAATGTTTACTCTTTTCAAATTTTCGGTTTTGAGCAAGAAATCTCGGTTTAGTCCAGTCACCGATCAGATCATTCTGATTACTGTTGATACCCTCTGCATTTTTATTCAGTACATCTTCCGCAATTTTCCAGCGTAATATGTCAAAATATCGCTTATGTTCTGCAACAAACTCATGCCGTCTTTCTTCCCGAATCAATTTACGCATAACAGCCTGATCTGACAAATCACTATTGCTTAACAAAGGTAGGCCTGCCCTCTTTCTAATGTGATCAATCATGGTTTTGATCTGCAGATCACCAGGTTTAAACTCATTCAATGACTCAGCAATGATCAGTAAGGTTTCAGCATAGCGATAAATAGGCCAATTGGCAAAACCAGCATCTGTTTTAACATACTCCGGTTCGTTAAACTTCAGGTACATATACCCCGTAATTCCCCCGCCCTCACTGTTGATTTTTTCACCCATATTATAAGCTGGGTGAGGTTGGTAAGCCGCATATTTGCCATTTGGACGCAATACAGGTTCACCAGGTAACATAAATGTTTTTTTCAACCTTTTATCCCTATTTTCCCAAGGTTTTGCCGGATCATATAAATTGGAACTGCGAATGTCTTTACCATCGGTACAGAGATAAGAATCAACCAATTCGCGGGTCGGACAAAAACTTGCCCAACCATTTCCTGTTATCCCTGTTCCTGCCGGAGAAGCCAATACTGGTAACATATGGGTTATTTTATCTTCCACGTACTGTCTTGCCAAGATTACTTCAGTCGTATTGAGATTGTTGGCCTGCTTAAACACCTCCGCATAATCGTCGACTAAACCATATCCCATTTTTAAAACTTCGGATGCCGCCTCATAGGCCTGTTTCCACAACTGTGGATCTGCAGCTCCTTCATGATATTGTTTGATACTGGCTTGATGTAAATAGATATTTGCTTTTAACATGTAGGCTGCCCCCTTGTTGATTCTTCCCAAGTTTGCTCCAGTATAATGTTCCGGCAAATGATCGATAGCATAAACCACATTTTCAAGAGCATAGTCCAACACCAGGTTTTTATCTGTCCGCGGTAATGCACTTTCATCAAGATTGATCGGTTCATCTTTGATCAATGGGATATTACCGTAATGTTGCACCATTCTAAAATAACGCAATGCTAAAATAAACCGAGCCTCCGCTTCAAGTCTATTTTTTAGATCTTGCGTAAAAGACATTTTACTTAACTGTTGCAAATAATAAAGACATTTCCGAATATCATCATATCTCCACTCCTCCTGAACATAAGCAGTCGCCGCATTATGATTACCCATACTGATATACCCGAGGCCGCCTTCACCCCAAGCATTGGTCATAACAGAGTTATCGCTTTGACAATCACGCCAAAAGTCCCGTTCTCCAGGTAATGCTGTATATACTGCATTAAGCCCCACCAGGGCATCATTTTCTGTTTTCCAAAAGTTTTTTTCTGCAGCCTCAGATAATGGATCTCTATCCAAAAACTTTTCACAGTTGCTAAAAAGCACCGGAATAGATGCACAGATTATTATTTTGCTTATAAAATTAAATTTCATGATAGTATATTTTTAAAGGCAATGAAACAGCATGCAGTACTTGTTTTCATGTTATACGGACAAGCATTTCATCCTTTTTTAAAAGTTAAGATTAACACCAAATGAAAACGTTCTGGATAGAGGATAATAACTTCCTTCTGGATCAAACCCAGGATATGCAGTGATCGTTGCCAGATTCTGTCCCGACAGAAATAACCGAAGTCCGTTGAGTTTCCAATTATCCATAAGACGTTTGGGAAACGTATATCCCACCTGCACATTCTGAATCTTGAGATAGTCGGCCTTTCTTAACCAATAGTCAGAATACTGCTGATCGTTAGAAGTATTTTGTAAGGACAATCTTGGATAACTCGCCTCGGTATTCGTTGTTGTCCAATTATCCAGATGCATAGGCCTTGCATTCTGTGTTAGAAAAAATGCCCAGCCTTCATAACCGCTGATGTAACGTACATTTTGTAGTATTCCATAAAAATTAGCCATCATATCCAGATTTCTCCATCCCAAACTGATATTCATACCAAATCGAATACTGGGCTTGTCCCGCAAAATCACACGATCCTCCCCATTGATTACGCCATCATGATTTTGATCTTGATAACGGATGTTCCCTGGAAAAACATTTGTTCCCTGCGATGCGCTGTTCTGAATTTCATCTTCAGATTGAAATAGTCCGATAGCTTGATATCCATAAGGAAGATTGAAGGTATGCCCGACCTCGGTATAGGTTGAGGAACCAATCCAAGGTCCTGTTCCTGCTAAATCCCGGACTCTATTCTTGGAAAAAGAAGTATTAAAGTCCACGGCCCAGTTCCAATCATTTTTGTGATCCTTGTATCCAACCAAAACTTCTAAACCAGAGCTCCTCAGTTTCAACAGGTTGTCTAACGGTCTTGTTAAACCAAATTCTGAAGGTACTGGAGGAGCATACAAGATCTTATCCCTATTATTTATAAAATAATCAACACTGAAATTGATTGTCTTGGCGATTCCCAGATCCAGACCAAAATTAGTCTGTTTCGATTCTTCCCAACTGATATTGGGATTGATCGACACATTGTTCCATGCCCCCGGGACAACCAAACCATTAAACCCGTACATCGCAGGCTCATAGGCCAACACAGCAGCAGTTGCATAGTTACCCACCTTTTCTGCATCACCCAATATTCCCCAAGAACCTCTTAATTTTAAAGAGGAAATTAAATCCCAATGAAAAAAATCTTCCTGATGGATATTCCATCCGGCTGAAAAAGAGGGAAAAATACCCCAACGATAACCTTTTGCAAATCGTGATGAACCATCACCTCTTATATTTGCCTGCAAAAGATAGCGACCTTTATAATCATAATTTAAACGTCCAAATAACGATTGAATGGCTACATCTTTAGCCTGTCCAGCAGATCTCATATTTATTTGACTACCACTGTTAAGCACATCGACTTCTCCAAAAGGGAGATTCTCTCTAAATGCGGAAAATTCTGATGTATTAAAATATTCCTGTGAGAATCCACCTAACAATTTGATGGAATGATCACCAACTTCTTGTTATAATCAACTGTAAATTGGAGCATATTTCGGTAGTTATTACTCACTCCTTCCGTCAAGCCTGTTGTTCTATTCTGCACAGAAGCGACCTCCCCCTTATCATTGTAAAGATTATATGTCAAGACCCGATCTTTACTCCAATTATCATAGGTATAACGTGAAAAATTCCCTTTAAACTCAAGATCTTGAATCGGTCTAAATACCACCTCAAAAATGCCCATCAGCTCCTTATACTTTTGTTTATTATAACCAGCTTCCTGTACACCCGCAATTGGATTATTCGCAATAGCAGAACCTGTTCCATACTGACCAAATGAATTTTTGATAAAATTAATCGGTGCTATACGCGTAGCTTGACTCTGCCAGGATTCAACCCCTCCCTGGGGTGTATTGATAAAAGTTTCTGTATATTGAATATTAGCTCGCGCAGTTAATTTATCCGAAAGTTTAAATGTCATATCGGGCTTAAGGATCACACGGTTGTAATTATTATTCGGTAGCGTCCCATTCTGATAATCGTGCGATGCCGAAAATCTATATTTCATTTTTTCTGTATTCCCGGAAAAAGCCAGATAGTTATTGGTGATCAAAGTATTACGTTTATAAATCTCTTCGTACCATTTTACATCTGCATATTTTCCATTTTTAAGATCTTCCAATCCTTTCTGGCCATAAAGAGGTGTCTTACCATCATTAGCCAAAGCTTGATCCCACAGCCTCATAAAATCTTCAGAGCCTACAAAATCAATCTGAAATTGTGGCGATTGTATACCTACTGAACTATTCAGTTCTATCCTTAATTTATCCAACTCCTGACCACTTTTGGTCGTAATCAGGATCACCCCATTCGCGGCACGAGAGCCATATATCGATGCCGAAGCGGCGTCTTTCAATACAGAAACACTTTCGATATCATTAGGATTGAGCGTATTGATATTTCCTGGCACACCATCAATCAAAATCAATGCGCCAGAACTTCCTCCAATAGTGGATGTCCCCCGAATATTAATGGTAGCACCACTACCGACTGCTCCACTTCCTTTACTTATATTGAGCCCCGGGACAGTTCCAGCCAACAACTCCTGTACATTCGTGACGGGTTTAGATTTTAATGCTTTTCCAACATTTACCACACCAACCGATCCAGTAAGATCCGATTTCTTCTGTGTACCATATCCCACAACAACAACTTCGTCCAGATTATTAACAACACTCTGTAATGTAATCGTCAGATTTCCACTCTGAGGAATCGTCACCACCTGTGTTTCATAACCGATGAAACTAATCTGTAATTTATCCCCTTCAGCAGCATTAATTTCGAATGTCCCCGATTCATCCGAATGCGTCGCAACTTCACTATCCATTTTCTTAATCGTTACACCAGCAAGTGTGCCTCCTTGACCATCTTTCACCACGCCCTTTACCTTCTTCTCTTGTGACGTTTTAAGCAACTCAACCTCTTTATTGACAATATGCCGTTTTGATGTTGCTTTTGACGCTATTATATACTGATTGCTAGAAATTTTTTCAGCTTTCAGATTTATGCGAGCTAATAAAATATGAAGATCTTTCAATCTTATCGAAGCACTGTCAAAATTTTCTATTGATTGATTTTTAAGCACCTGATCAGCATATACAAAATAGATTTTTTCCCGTTTTGAAATCAGGGATAAAAGCTCATCTAACTTCATCGTACTGACTTTGCCGCTATTATTAAGCTGTTCACTGATGACGATTATATTCGTTTCACTAAACATGCCTGCAGCACGGGCTGTATGCGGACTAAGCACAAGAAGGCCAGGCCACATCAAGACGAATTGTTTGGTCCAGTTGCGGTTCATAATTTGATTTTGAGATTTATGGTTTTATTGATTATTTTTTTTAAAGATTATTTGGTCATTTTCCTTAACAATTTCAATGTTATAAATACTGCTTATAGAGCGGTAAAGATTTTCCTGGTCCCGAACATCAATCTCGCCGCTCATCGTGAAGCCCTGTATTTCCTTTGGTAGATTATTTACAATATCTACGCCTTGTGTGATTTCTAACCAGGTTACAATTTCATGCAGCTCGTATTATTCAATTGCAACACGCCCGTATGCCAAGCATTCATGAGAACCGCTTTAATCGGCACCAATTTCAATTCATTTCCTTCACTTTTGACCACTTGTCCAGGTGCCATGATGACCTTTTTATCAAACTGATTAACTGATACACGACCTTCATCCAGAGCAATTAACTTGACATGTTTATTATTGATCATGTTGAAACGCGTTCCAAGAACTTTCACCTCAAATCCATCTCCTTTAACTGTAAACGGTACCCGAACTTTATCTTTTAATTTTTTTGCAACATGTAGATAAGCTTCTCCATCAAGGTCAAGATGTCTACCTTGTTCATCTTCGCGATATTTAATCTGACTCCCCTTATTTAAGATGATCCGACTGCCATCCGGAAGTGATACAGAACGTTGGTCAATTGCAGAAACGATTGCAATAGTATCAACAGATTTATAATCCAAAGGCATATTGAACCATAGCGAAAGCGATAATATAGCGAAGATCATTGCTGCATATGGAATCCAACTGCTAACCATCCGCTTCAAGAATGAAGTTCGAGATACGGGTGAATCCGAATATTCAACAAAGTCATCAACGGCCGACCAAACCTCTGATGCATACGCATCGCCATTAAACACGGATTGCTCAAAATACTGCAGCTCATACAAAGTTCTAGCTAAGTAAGAAACAGGTCTATACGTTAGCCGTTCGGCAAACCATTGCTCCCATTCATCTTGTTCGACAAATTCGGAACGTGCTAATAGTTTACAGAATTCCTGATTTTCATACAAATCATGCAAAAGCTCATCTTCTTCAGGTAGTTTCATTTAAGTCATTTAGGTTCTTCTCACTATTTGTACATCGTACTATTAAAAGACACAAGATCTCAAACTTTACCCCACCCAATCATTAAAAAAACATATCACACTGATTATCAAGCAAAAATAATTCAACACATCAGATAACAGATCGAAATCATATAAATTCTTATATTTGGTTGGCTGATAAAAGAAGCTTAAGCATCTATTTTTAATGAAACTACTAGAACACGATAATCATGAGTGGAATAATTTCTGTGCGGGAAACCGTACATCATTTAAAGTGATCTATGAGAATTATTTCAACAGTTTATTTCTGTATGGTTTACGCTTTACAGACAATCATGAGGTTATTAAAGATATCATCCAGAACCTGTTTTTTAAATTATGGGAAAACAGAAAGTCACTTCAGGATATTAAGCAACCACGCAGTTATCTGCACCGGGCCTTGCGTAACCTTCTCCTAAATAGTCAGCGCGACTCCAAACAGTACCTACATGAGCCTATTGACGAAGAGCATTATTCATTTCAATTGGATTTACCTATAGAATCTACCATTATTCGTGAAGAAGAACGATTGGAAATTCATAAACAGTTGAAAGACGCTTTCCGTCATCTTACCTCAAAACAAAAGGAAATGCTGTACCTAAAATATGTGAAACAGCTTTCATTTGAAGAAATTGCCGAAATTTTGGAAATTTCAATAAAAGGTACTTATAAGCTACACCAAAGAGCAATACAATCATTAAGAGCACAACTTGGTCAGATAGGAAATTCCCTTTTTTCCCTTATTGTATTGTACTTTCAGATCGTAAAATGATTTACTAAAATTCGATGAACTTATAGTATTAAATAAACGTAAAAGGTTTATACAGATTTTAAAATCGCATCCCTTGCCCATTTATTAGCAGTACAATTTTACCTAACGTCCACAAACTTAGTAACAAAACACGATTAAAGAAATAAGAATAAAGAAAGTTATTTTGATCGAAAAATGATAAAAACCTTTCAGTTTGAAGTATACCCCTGAAATAGAAGAAGGAGATACTATTTGTATCTCCTTCTTCTATCATAAGCCATTTGAACTTATTTAAATCTCAACAGATTAATATGTTTACAATAAAAAACGCTCAAACCAGCTATATATAAAATGATGTCAGGAACAAACTTTAAATTTTACGCCGTTAAGAATTATTTTTGACAACATCAACCATGTGATCCAAATCAAACGGTTTTTCGATATAGTCATCAGCTTTACAATCTTTTGCTGTTTGAGGCAAATCATATGATGTTGAAGTAAGCACGGCCGATAAATCCTCTGTTTCTGGATCACTTTTCAACTCTTCTATCACTTTCGTACCTTTCTTCCCTCCCCGAATATGCTCATCTACTATCACAACGTCGGGTTCGATCTTGTCGATATTTTCAATGGGTTCGGTTGTTAATGATGAAGTAACATCAAAGCCTTCATCCGTCAAAACTTCATCCATGATTTCAAGGATATCTTCATCATCCTGAATAAGCACAACCTTTTTTTTCATATTTCCAACAATTTTGACACAAATATATAGATATAAAATTAATATTCTAAAGACCTAATCAACACCTTTTAAACATGATAACAAATTGACAATCAATAAAATGTATAGTTAAATTTATGTCACAAAAGTTTAACATAAACACACTAGTAGGATAATTAGAAAACTTTTTTTATAGAGCCATCAACATCTCGCGTTCTATTGCCAAGTAACAATTATAAACATTCTAATCTATTTACCACATCGAAAAATATGGGTTAGTTAAAGCCGGAAATACCTGTTCCCTAATTTCATGTTCAATGCGCCCCATTTAATAGATTCAAATGCATACAACATCTTACTGTTATCAGCACTGTATGCTGGCATTACAAAAATATATTGATCATACTATTTTAAATTGTAGGTAGCTTATAACCATTATGGTAAGATGCCGATATTAATTTATCTGCATCTTCAGTACCAAAAGACCAGGTTTCTTGGTTCCAATAAATCTTCTTTCCCGTACGATAGGCAATGTTGCCCATTTGCGAAAATATCGCGATTGCAGCCCCATCCTCCACAGGACAGTTCAAAGTCGATGAATCTCTGCTTTTCACTGCTTCAATAAAATTAACCGCATGCAGATTCAAACCGTCATCAACTGAACGCTGAAAAGCAATGCCATCCATGCGACCCTTTTCAGGAATGACCTCCCAACCGCTTCGGTTAAGCACTAAAGTACCATTGTTTCCAATAAAAGCTACGCCATGATCCTTTCCATAAGGACCACCGTCAATACCTGTAGCATGCTCCCATTGCACATTAAAACCCTCAAACTCATATACCGTGGTTAACGTATCTGGAGTTTCGGCTGCATCTTGAGGATAAGCAAACTTCCCTCCAGATGCCATAATTGAAATCGGTTTAGTCGCCTTCATTCCTAGCAGTGCATAATCAAGCATATGAACACCCCAATCTGTCATTAAGCCACCAGCATAATCCCAATACCACCTAAAATCAAAATGAAATCTATTCGGATTAAAAGGATGTTTCTTTGCAGGACCCAACCACAAGTCATAATTCACACCTGCTGGAACCGGCCCATCAGGTTTAACAGGAATACTTTTCATCCAACCTTGGTATGCCCAAGCTTTTACCAGGCGGATCTTACCCAGCTTTCCGGAATGCACAAATGCTACTGCATCTCGAAAATGTTGTTGACTGCGTTGCCACTTCCCTACCTGAACAATGGATTTACTTTTCTTTACTGCATCCACCATCGCCCTGCATTCAGCGATCGAATTACCCAATGGTTTCTCAACATAAACATCTTTCCCCGCCTGGCAAGCTTCTATCATCTGTAAACAATGCCAATGATCAGGCGTACCGATAACCACGACATCCACATCTTTACTTTTTAATAAATCACGGTAGTTGTTAAAACCTTTTACCGAAATACCTCTTTCTTCAAGCTCTTTTATCCGCTTCTGTAAAACATTGTTGTCCACATCACAAAGTGCTGTACAGACAACATCTGGATGTTTGAGGATCGCATTCAAATCGGACCATCCCATACCGTTAATACCAATGGCACCAACACGAATTTTTTGCGTTGTACCCACTGAAGCATATAGCTTAGGAAACATAGAAGTTAGACCAGCTATTGTAACGACAGCTGTCGAGTTCTTAATAAATTTTCTTCTTGATGTGTTAGTCATAATTGTTTAAAATTTGTTGGTTAATTTGGTTGATCGAGCGATAATACAAAGGGTGTGCATCATTCTAGTTTATTTGTCTTAAAGACATTTAATACATAAAGAACCATATTTTATTCCAAAAAAGCAAAAAAATAGCAAATTGAAATATATCAATTGTATTTCCCACATTTCCTACACCCTCAAAAACAATGCTTTATCAGTTGCTACATCAATAAGACCAACCACACAGAATCCATATCCTGCATGCATGGCTGTATGAAGCTCTATAGTCCATGATGTAATTGGCCTGGAGCACATAAAAATGCTATTTTCAGATAGCTTGATAATAGAATTTCAAGCTTTGAAATGTGATTATTGTACCCTGATTTCTTTGATATTAAACATTTTTTAACTATCTTAACAAAACACTCAACAATTATCAGTTTCAAATTAAATTTCTGATAAATAAAATGTAAAAGTTATGATATTAAAAGAACAATTACAGAAAATCGCCAATGTAAAAAGTAATCCTTGTGTAACCATCTCGCTGAATACGCATCGTACTCACCCGGATAACCTCACAGATGCAGTTTCCTTGAAGAATTTACTTAAAGAAGCCGAAGATAGATTAACAACAACGTTTGATAAAAAACAATAGCCCCCCTATTGGAAAAAATACAAACGATAACGACGCAGATCGATCTCAATTATAATCTGGACAGTCTCCATATTTTTCTCTCTAATGATACCGAAGAAATAATAAAATCAGCATGGGAAACAAGTCGTGAAGGCGTACATATCTCCGAAAGATTCGCTGTTCGCTCACTTATCAAATCCTATAATAGAAGTACAAACTATTTGCTGATGTTACTATCACAAAGTGGTGTACAAATTTATGAAGCCGTAAATGATAGCATAGTTACTGAAATAAAGAATGATGACTTTCCCTTTCCGGAGAATACGCTTCAGGTGGCCAACGCAGATCAAGCCAGTAATGCCCGGAAAGTAGATAATATGGTGCGTGAATATTTAAATACCGTCGATAAGGCATTCGTAAAACTGCATCACGATACCGGATTGGCTTGTGTGGTCATCAGTACAGAAGATAATTATGTCAAATTACAAGAAGTAGCTGATATACCAGCGGCCTATATTGGACATGCTCCAATAAATTATAATCACGTTGCTCCTCATGAAATTGTAAAGCAATCTTGGGAGATTATTGAAACATTACAAAAGCAGCAACGTACCGACGCCATCAGTCAGATGAAAGAAGCCGTAGGAACAGGTAAAGTACTGACGGATTTGCAAGAAATCTATCAAGCTTCCCTGGATGGTCGCGGGGAACTTCTAATTATTAATAATGATTTTTCGCAGCCTGTAGTCATGACAGACGAAAGAACATTTGATCTCGTTGACGATGCGAACCAAGAAGATGCCATAGATGATATTGTTAGCAATATCGCTTGGGAAGTACTGTCTAAAAAAGGTCGCGTTGTATTTACAACTCAGACCGACCTAGTTGATTTAGGTGAGATCGCATTGCAAGTCAGGTATTAATAAGTGAGAACTATTAATACGATGTAAACAATTAACGAGGTGCGGGATAATATATTCCGCACCTTTTATTTTACTTTCAAAACCTTTTCCAATACATGCATCAGTTCAGTTCCTTGCAATGACTTTAACATCTTTAGCGATTAAAAAATTCATCGCTATTACATTTATATCGTATTTTTCCTATAGGTTTGATATTATAATAAGGAATAATTGAATACAGTCAAATGATACAGTCTTTTTTACTCATTGGCCAATCAAATATGGCAGGCCGAGGTTACTTAAATGATGTACCTCAGATATTAAATGAAAATATTAAAGTTTTACGGAATGGCAGGTGGCAGATCATGTTTGAACCTATCCATAATGACCGCTCTACCGCAGGGGTTGGCCTTAGTTCTTCATTCGCAGCCTCATGGCAAGCACACAACAAAGAACTTGAAATTGGACTCATTCCCTGTGCAGATGGTGGCACAAGCCTAGATGACTGGTCTATTGGGGGTGCACTTTTTGATCATGCAGTTGCGCAGGCCAAGTTAGCGATGCGCAGCAGCCAATTAGCAGGCATACTATGGCATCAGGCGAGAACGATAGTTTTGCCCATACTGCGGCACATTATAGTGATAAATTTGAAAAAATAATAACTGAATTAGGCTCACAATTGGACGCTCCGCATCTGCCTTTGATTATTGGTGAGATTGGAAACTTCTTAACAAACGGGCTTTATGGCCAATATTTTACAAGCTACCCCAAAGTCAATGAAGAATTGTTAAAGTATGCACAATCACACGCACATTGTTATTATGTAACAGCCAAAAATTTGACTGCAAATGAAGATCAGCTTCATTTCGATGCAAAATCTCAAAGAATATTAGGGGTTCGATATTATGAGGCTTTTGCCAAATTACAGCACATAACTACACCATTATTAAATGAAAAAGCACGAGTAGAAGATCTATATACAAGACCTATGACTGAAAATGAAAATAAGCTGCTCTTGCAACACAGATTTGGTTCTGGAGAGATTTCTCAAGAAGAATTTTTAATAAAAATGAAAGCTCTTGGTATTTCATAAGTAGCACAAAAAATAATAACGTTTGATTTTATCATAACAAAATAAGTTTTCCAATACATGTATTAAATAAGAAATTCTAAAAAGCCCTTTTCAATCATTTCAACAGAACATATGCTGAACTTAAATTTTACAGATTTTCCAACGCTGCATACAGAACGGTTAACATTAAAAAAAATACTCAGGAAGAATTATAACTTCATTCATAAACTACATTCCGATCCAGTTACAAACAATTTTGTTGGCCGGGACAATGCGACGACTTTAAAACAGGCAGTCAATTACATTGAAAGAATCAATGGAATGGTAAAAAAGAAAGAGTGTCTGTACTGGGTGATCACTTTAAGTAACAATGATACTTTAATCGGTTCGGTCTGTTGCTGGAACTTTGATCATGAATCTAATATGGTCGAGATTGGTTATGAAATGTTACCAGAATTTCAGGGAAAAGGCTATATGAAAGAGGCTTTACAGGCCGTTATTAGATTCACTTTCAATAATTTGAAGGCAGCAGTAATTACTGCATTTCCTTCATCAGATAATAGCAGTTCTGTAGCAATATTGAAAAAGCTAAATTTTGTATTTGAAAACCAGGCTTATAACAACAAACACGTAAACATAGAAAATATAGTTACTTACACGTTAAGACCATAATCATAAAAACAGGTTTAAATGCATAGTCTTAAATTTAATTTCCTGACTATGGCATTCAAGATTATAACGTTTCTAAGATTTTACGGGCTTTTTCATTTTTAGTATTGATTTCAAGTACTTTTCGGTAGTTCTGCTTTGCTTTTCCTTTCTGTCCGTCTTTGAGATAAGCCTCAGCTAAACTATCGTAGACATTTTCACTCTCTGGATACAAGATCGTGTTGATGCTAAAAACAGCAATAGCCTGAGCATTTTTTTCTGATGGAGCAGTTCATATCCTGTACCATTCAGAAAGCCTTCTGAAAGCTGCTCATGTTGGCTATCCTCTTGTTTTGCCTTTTGATATGCCTTTACACCTTTTTCAAAATGACCTTCTAAAATTAATGCTAAGGGTATAATTTCATCGCTGCCGATCTGAGGACTTTTAGATCGAACAGTTTTATCAGCTAAAGTCTGTACAAGTTCTTTTTTACCAGAACTTGAATCCATATCAAAACTCACCTTGAAATCCCAGTCTCGCATAGCAAATTTATTTTCCCCAACTTTGATAAGTTCCACCGGAGCATCCACATTGCGAACTGTCATCAGTTTACCATTTTCTTTATAGACTTTGATAAAACCATATTTTTCAAACTTGTAGCTCCCTAAATGAGCATTTAAATCTTGCTGACTTAACGGCAGAATTTGATTAGTTGCTGCAATATAGTTGGGCCAATGGTAGACTAATGCAACGGATCTCACGAGCTCATTGATAAACAGTGGTTTGTTGGTGTTTGTAAGAATCACAACTCCGTCACCACTTGTTTTACTTCCAATAAAGCTACTACTAAACCCCTCATTCCAACCACCGTGGGTCACATAAACCTCTCCGTTGTAATTTTCTAGAAAAATGCCCAAACCTATAAAAGGTTCAATAAACGGACTCGTAAATTCTTCTGCCGTTTTTTTGGAAATTACCCTACTTCTTTTGCCACTAAGTGTATTTTGAATATCGATGACAAACTTAGCATAATCTTCGGCTGTAGACCACAGACCCGCAGCAGCCTGCTCCGGATAAATATGGTATCGTCCCTCCACTTTACGTCCATCGACACCATAGGCTGTAGCTGTGAACTGTGCTTGTGCTGCTGGAAGTGGCTGTGCAAAACTGCTGTTGTGCATAGCAAGAGGGAGGAGCACTTTTTCACGCATAATAGTCGTAAAATCTTTCCCCTCGAGGTCCGAAAGCATTTGCTGCATCACCGTATATCCACCACCTGAATATCGAAAATTAGCCCCCGGAAGCTTATCAACAAAAACTGCAGGGGTATTGGACGGTTTTACGCCATTCAACACTTGAACAGCAGTAGGAAGAGGATCACTTACCTGATAACCAGGAAATCCACTTACTGTAAAACCAGCAGTATGGCTCACAATATTTTTTAATGTCACTTTTTTCGATTTAGTCCATTCATTTTCAAAAACTTTCCATGACTTCAGATATAGATTAACATTACTATTAGGGTCTAACTTTCCCTCTTCCACGGCTTTCAAAGCCGCATAAGCGCTTACAGGCTTACTCATCGACGCTACTTGGAAAAGTGTTTTTGAAGTTACTGGCGTTTTAGAATCAAGATCTGCATAGCCATACGTTTTACTCCAGATAACTTTTGAATCTTTGATAACAGCTATACTCACCCCAGGAACGTTATAAAACTGCATCCGGGAAACGATATCCCAAGAAGCTTCGCCCTCAAAACGGACTGGTGGGATTAATCCAGCTTCGACCTTGGAAATACCTTCCTGAATCGTCATGTGGGTCTGTGCAGAAGCAGTTCCTACCAACATTCCGAGAATAATTGTAAGGGAGAGCGGTTTTATAATCATCATATTTATCTTGGCTAAAAGTAAAAATTGAACACTGAATTCCTTTATGATTTGCAAATGAATTACTGATATGTAGTAATCGATTGGGAGACTTTCCAGTTACCGCCGTCATTGACCAAAGTTACAAGATCAGTCTTCGTAAATCCTTCAAATTGCATTGTTATTCTCGCTACTTTATAATCAGCGGAATTTTCTACGATTATGGTACTCGTTTTACAGTTCAGTTGATCTCCTTTTTGTTTTTTTAAGAATGAGACGACTTCTGAACGACTATTGGTCCGCCCTTCTTTTGCGTTTATCTTTTGGGTGAAATCTGAAGTAAAAAGTTTTTCCAGCCCTGCTGATTCACCCGCAGTCATAATCGCTACGTAATGGTCGATAGCTAGCGCTGCTGTCGATAGATTGACAACTGTTTTTTTATTCGGTACTTTTGGTTTTGCGGTTGCCATAGTGAAAGTCGATACTACGATCAAGGCTACTGCTACGAATGTGTTTGCTAAAGTTTTCATAATGTCTTTATTTTTATATTGATGGTTAGTCGTTCTTTTATTGATTCAAAAATAGTTTGTAAATCAATCGAACACGATGACATTTAGACTAAGCTCAGGAAAAACTCGGTGAATACAGGGAATTTATAGGTGAAAATATGGACATCAACCTGAATTGCAATTGCGCCAAATAGCGATACTTTCCAAAATTTATACAAGAAACGATCAATGAGGACGACAATTCCACTGATCACTTCAATAAAAATCCGACAAGATGAAGGATCAAACGTCATCTTTGGCAGTCTTTCTTCCAGTAAAAAAGACCGTTAATCAGGATGTGATTTCCTTCCATATTTTACTTTTTGATCCTTATATTTGCAGAAATTAGAGAGGCCGAAAAACTACATCTATCACTTTATTTTGTTTATTAAATGAATATTGAGACATTACATTACCTACAGACATTCATTCATTATACCTTACATTTTTTAGCTCCAGGATTACTTTCGTATGTGTTTTTTAGAAAACAATGGAAACGTGCCTGGTTAATCATGATTGCTACAATGCTGGTTGATCTCGATCATTTGTTAGCGACTCCAATATTCGCACCAAATCGTTGCAGTATAGGCTTTCATCCACTTCACTCCTATTATGCAATTGCAGTATACTTTATCTTACTCTTTTTTCCTAAAACTCGAATTATTGCGGTTGGTTTACTCTTTCATATGTTAACAGACTGGCAAGACTGTCAATGGCATTGATCAACAAGATCTTAAAAGGTAATTATTAGACAATTACACCATTGATGATCACAAGCAAAACAAAGAGCGCAACTATTAATCATAACATCAAAAGCATACTAAAACCATTTTTTTAGAACTGATTCGCGTTCAGTAACTATTATCGACCGACATTAAAAACTAGACTTTGATATTTATATCCCGAAGCTAAATGAAGCCAATTTTAAAACTAATATTTCTTGCAACAACAGTTCTATTGACAAGTTGCCATTCATCAGCACAATTAAAAGACAACTATTCAACAAAAATTGATAGTTTACTGCTAACTAAAAGTCCACGAGATTTTAATGGAGCAGTTTACATTGAACAAAATGGAATAACAAAATATGCAAAAGCATATGGACGAGCTGATTACAGCAAAGAGATCCCCTTAAAAATGGACGACAAGTTTTCTACCATGTCCATAGCCAAACAATTTACCGCAGCACTTATTTTACAGCAAGTAGAAAAGGGGAAAATTGATTTGAAAAAACCTATTCGTAAATATTTGCCTGATTTGAAATATACTTGGGCGGATACCGTAACCGTCCATCAACTGCTCAACAACACTTCAGGATTATACAGCGACGATATAGACAAACCATTGAAATTTAAACCAGGATCTTCATTCAATTATTCTAATGTGGGTTATTATGTTGCGGGACTTGTTCTTGAAAAGCAAAGTGGGAAAAGTTTTGAAGCTTTAGTGACAGCACTATTTAAAAATTGTCACATGAACGATAGCTATTATCCAAATGAAATCAATAGCCAATTACTAACAAAAGGACATACCGTGCTACAAGACAGAACTTTTAGACGCAACGAACAATTAAGTTTTGATGCTAGCCATACTTTTGGCAGTCACTTAATTGTTACTGCACCCGATCTTGCAAAATGGAACGCATGTTTACATCAGGGAAAAGTTCTAAAACCTACCACCTACAAAGTGATGACAAGTTATGTTATAACCAACACACATCAGCTTTTCAGTAAAAATCCTATTGGTTACGGCTATGGTTTGCGAATAAATGATAAAGACAGTATTGCTGAAATTGGCCATACAGGATTTCACCCATCAGAAGGTTTTACGGCGGTTAATTTATACTATCCAAAAACAAAAACCAGTGTTATCATAATGGAAAATGTAGGGAATGAAAATTTTGATATTGCCTATCATTTTGAACAGGAAATCAGAAGAATCATTAAAGAAAGCAATCTTTTGAAATGAAGATGACACCTACACTTCATGGCTATTCAAGCGGAAATGTGGGCAATGAAGTATTCATTTTCAAACCTGTTAACTACACATTTTTTAAATAGCTCCGCAAATTTAAAACTACTAGAATAAATACGCTTACCCAATCATAGATAAGCGTATTTATTCTGAATGACAGAACAGTTTAGAACTTCCAAAACGATAAGTAATCACATACCTTTCGACAACAACTCCGCCATACTGTGCTCATAACTTCAATAACGTTTGGAATAATCAAAACGGTCATAATTGCTAGTAACAGTACAAGTATCCGGATATAGATTAAAGGCAAAAAAGTAACATCCGGTGCATCTCTGTCTATAATAACTGTACTTTTATGCGGTGTTTACCTGCCTCAAGCGCCATAGATTGCTTTTCTTTAGCATTACTAGGAGGAAAAAAGGTCGCTGTTGCATTGGCCGGAACTGTTACATCATAAGTAACAATATTCTTATTCTTTTTCCATTTAGATACAATATCACCATACGGCGAAGCATGTGTAATCTCGGAATGATCCAATGTTTTCGGAAATATGGGCTTCAGCAGAATATGTTTAAATCCAGGTTGCTCAGGATCTGGTAAAATCCCACCCAAAGATTTAAAAAACCAGCCCCCTATTTCCCCAAACATCATATGGTTATCCGATATATCTCGCTTAGCATCAAGATCCCAATTCTCCAGTAACGTAGTAGCTCCGTTAACGACCCACCATCCCCAAGATGGATAAGAATCTTGAACAGCTACTTTATAAGCGGACTCCTCATAACCATTGTTTTTGAGCGCATTCAACAATGCCTTTGCTCCTAATACACCAACATCTAGATGAAAACCGGATTCCTCAACTTTTTTATTCAGATTAAAAGCGACCTTTGTTTTCACATCTTCAGGAACAACATCCCAGTGCAGAGCCATGCTCAATTCAGTCTGCGTTCCACTTCCATAAATTCCTGTAGAAATATTCAGAAACTTTTCATTGATCGCCTTTTTGATTTTCTTACTTAAGCGATCATATTTCTCATAGTCATCCTGTTTTCCAAACATTTTCGCGGCAGCACTTAGAATTGTCGCATCCACATAGAAATAGATGGACGATGTCAATTCTAAATTTGAGGTAGACTTAACAGGTACCCAGTCTCCACGCCCAAAAGTAGTCAATGCTTCCGGACTGATACGGTCCACATAATCGACATAATTCTTAATATTCTGGTAGGAATCTTCCAAAAGCCTGTTATCGCCATAAAACATATATACCTGCCATGGAATAATTGCGATTGTACTGGTCCAGTCCAGCCCGTTTGCATCACCATATCCCCAGCCACCTGTTGGAATAATATCTGGTAAAACACCATTGGGCTGTTGTTCGTCACGGTGATCGGCAATCCATTTTTCATAGACAGTAATTCCATCAAAATTATAAAATGCTGTTTCGATTGCCAGATGGCCATCACCTGTCCAGCCATTCTTTTCCCTTTGCGGACAATCCGTAGGATACCCCATCAGATTGGATAAATACGCATTATTAGTAACCTTCCAAAGATCATTGACCAACTTTGACGACGTCTTAACCTCACCTTTTGCAGCCACATCACTATGGACAAAATATGATGTAATATGCAGATCTTTTAAGTCCAATGGTTCACTACTGGACACCTCTACATAACGGAACCCCTTATAGTTAAACTTTGGCATGAACTCATCCTGCTTTTTGCCACTCAGTATTAAAATATCCGTTTGAAAAGGATCAGTCTCTTTGTCACCTCTAAAATAAACATCAATATTAGACTGATCCAGGCGCCCATCTTGATGTAATCGTTCCCCGTGTTTAATCTTTAATACCGTTCCTGCTGTCCCACTGGCTTTCACTTTAGTGATGCCTGACATATTCTGCCCCAGGTCAAAAACGTAGGTTTTATCATCTATTCTTTTAACGCTTTTTGGGGTAAAAGTATTTACCATACGGATTGGAACCGTCTGTTGCGCCACAATCAAATCAGCAGGTGCACTGCGATACCGCACACCTTTCCATTTTGAATCATCAAAATCCGCTTCATCCCATCCTTTCTGCTCCAATCTCGCATCATAATGTTCACCGGTGTAGATGCTATTGAATATAATCGGTCCTGAAGAAGTTTTCCAATCGCGCTCTGATGAGATTGTCTCTTCCGTGCCATCGGTATATACAATACGTAAATCCATGCAAAATGTAGGACGGTTGCGCCACGGCGCATTGTTGAAATCCCATACAGCAAGTGACTGATGGTTGTACCAACCATTTCCAAGTATCACTCCGATTGCATTATTTCCACTTTTAATCTGCGCAGTCACATCATGGACAACATACAACAGCCTTTTATCAAAGCGCGTATACATAGGATCGAGGATGTTTTTCCCAACTTTAGCTCCATTTAAGGAAAGCTCATAAAGACCTGCTGCCGCAATGTAAGCCCGAGCATACTTAACCGTTTTCTTCGTTGTAAACTTTTTACGAAAATATGGTGCGGGTTTATCATTTTCGTTGGCATGATCACTAATCCATGCACCTTTCCAGTTGAACCTTGACATCATGCCCGTTTCAAAAGAAGCAACGCCCGAACTACTTGGTCTTCCATCTTTATCCCATACTGTAACTTTCCAGAAATATCGTGTCAGTGCATGAAGATCTTTACCCGCATAACGGACAAGAATATTGTCTTTCATCAGTTTGCCAGTATCCCAGATATTTCCTTTATTATTGACGATTGACAATGAGTCAGTTCCCACTATAACTTGATAGGCCACTTGCCTAGCCCCCTGCCGATCGTCTTTCAGCATCCAGGTAAATCTGGGTTGCTCCACATCAATAGCGAATGGATTGACCAGATGCTCGCATTGAAGTGCGATAGGTTCAAAGTCAGCTCCCTTTTTATGACCATAAAGATTGCAGGAAGCACATAAGCCCACCAGCAATAGTATATTTTTCATTCTTGATTTATTGTTATTCATCTTTTCAATATGCGTATGACTTGTATGCATCATTGGCTTAGGTTTATCAATTTTTCATATTAGTTATAGGAACGCGCATTCCATGACATCAACCTCAAAAAGATTATGCTAGCAAATTATAATTAGACGTAGATAACCCGGGTTCCAAATAGTATGCAAACAGACCAAATATAACCATTATTGATACAATAACTGTCCCGTACCAACCTGCTCCTGCCCGTTAACAACACAAATATTTGATTTTGGATCTTATAGATCCAAAAAACACACAATCGATAGATGATCAATTATTACTAACTTGAATTCAACAATATCTACAAAAAGTAACGCATCGTTGATCGTAACATATTCAATATATCACAATAACGCCACAACTATATCACTTTCAGTAAAACGCACCTACCACGAAATACTGCAATAACTTTAAATACTTGATCGCGTTATAATTATTCCATTGTGCTTCAGACGATCCATCGTTATAAATTATTTTTAGATTTAAATCATAATCATAATATATTTTTAGGCTCATCACGGCATTATAGTCAATGCTATTTCCGGCCCTTATTTTCGTAAAAAAGCTTATCAGTTTGTGATTCTCATAAGATGCATCATCCTCAACAATTCGATCAATATTTCGAGAAGCTTCAGAACTGGGATCAGATCCATAAGTGCCCCTCAAGAAAAAATTAAGTATTTCAACTCCTTCATCAAGTTTTGTGCTCGCTATCGTTTTCTCCTGCTGATCATATGCTAGCATGAACAACAAACTGAATAAAATAATCAATGCATGATTAGCGATTTTTCCAAGAGTAGAGTCAATAAATTGAATAATCATTTTTAATTTATATTTTTCATGAATCTCAATGCCAACTATTCTACCAAAAACATAATTCACTCATTAACAAGTTATTGATAAATAATAAGAACAATAGGTTAACCATAATCGGACAATACCTGTTCACAATCGAACAATCTAATCAATGACCCATATTCATACTATGAAAATTCCCTTACATTATCACCTCATTTTAAAAGAGTATTTATGAAAGTATATCTTCTGCCGTTTTGCACAAAAGTCTACTTCTGCAATGACCATAATCAATTAAAATGCAGCAAAATTTGAAATTAACCTTGAAATATATTACCTTTAGTATGAAACCAAAAGCGGGTTTAGGGCTGTACTTAAAGGCTTTATCACGCATAATTATAAATCATTAATTACAAACAATGGATAATTTAAAAAATTATAAGTTCGGTGTATTCTATTATAACCCTTCAGACCCTCGTCTATTAGTACCTAAAACACGCTCGAGTATACACGGATATACATTGAATTTTGCAAAACCCATCAGTTCTGTCATATTGGGCATATTCATCTTCCCTGCTGTAGCACTTCTTTACCTAATTTTCAGAAGCTAACTATTTTAAAATATCAATTAAGAGCATAAGCACTTTCCAAAACAATAAGATGCGATTAAAATGCTCTAGAAAAGCTTGAATGAAAGTTATTATATTGATTTACGACGGAATTTTCATTAAAACTGCGGGGACAACATTGATAATTTTAATAAAATTAACGAAGCTTTATGTAAAAAAAGTTAGGGGAACGAATAAATATATGAAACAATGTTCGCTATTATTTTCATAAAAAAGGTTCAATCACCTCGATTGAACCTTTAGAACTTTAAGTATTAGAAAAATAAAAGCTCCCAAAATTTAGATAATAAAAATATCTTTGGCTTCAGCGACTGCGGAATATTTTTCTTCAAGTAATTGTTTAAGTAAAAGCAGTTTCTATATTACCCATGATACAATTACTGCATTGAAAAAAACTACAGGATAATAACGTTCTAACTGACACAGCATCCCTTTCATCCCTAATCTTATCATTTCTTTACGATTAAATATCTTTAGGACTTATCTCTTGAAGCACTTCAATCAATTTCGTCGCTGTTGGACCAGCGGATAGTGGGTTCTGCCCGGTAACCAAGTTTCCATCGCGCACCACATGCGGTACAAAAGGTACCGGAGCCGAACTGAATGAAGCTCCCAATTCTTTTAATCTGGATTCTAATTTAAAAGGGATATAATCACTTCGCATTACGAGATTTTCCTCCATATTGGTAAAAGCAGTCACGTGCCTACCAACCAAGAAATCAGGATCTGTTTGTGCAAGGGCGACTAAAGCCGCAGGACCATGACACACAGCCCCGATCGGTTTATGCTCTTTGATAAAGTTCGCCAGTAAACGTGACACCTCAGGATGTCGAGCCAGATCCCATAAAGGACCGTGCCCCCCTGGAATAAAAACACCATCAAAGGCAGAAGATTGAACGCTTTCCAATTCAACGGTATTCTTAAATCTTTGCTGTGCATTTTCATCATCCAGAAACTTACGGTTATCACTAGTCAAGTGTTCGGTTAACTTACTCATCGGATCAAGAGGTGGTTCACCTCCCAATGGACTGGCCAAAAGAACTTGATATCCGGCCTCTTCAAATTTATAATAAGGGTCTGTCATTTCACCTAACCATACCCCAGTTTTACTATCTGTCCCATCCATTCTATCATGGGAGCTCAATATCATGAGTATATTCCGTTTATTTTCCATTTTAAAAATCCTTTAAGTAAACATGGATGACAATAGACAGAGATAACAATTCGAACAAAGCAAAGTTTGCAGGCATACTACCTGATCTAGGACAATAAATACCTCAAATGTCACTTAATGAACATCTGCACAACAGTAGGATTTTCATTCAATCCCAGTATTCTTTAGTCAAAGATCACCCAACACGGTGCAAGCCACATTAAGGTGTATTTGATAATATGTCAAACTTCACAGAAGACTTAACAAATCACATAGCACTTACGGTCGATTTCAAAATAGTTTTACAGAATAACGATTACCACAACCGAACGATGTCCCGAAACACAATACAATGTGCACGAAAAACATAATTACAATCTGTAAAAGGCCGGTATATTTGTTTAAAATTTACAGATTTGAAACAATTGACCATATCCATACTCTTGATGACGTTCTTATTCCAGACGTTTAGCAAAATAGGTATGCTCGTTGATTACAAATTAAACAGGATCGAATACCTTAAATCCTGTCAGAACATTGATAAACCGCTTCTACACTGCAACGGGCAATGCGTACTCATGAAAAAGCTGAAGAAGCAGGCTGAAAAAGAAGCAAAACAGGCAACCGTTAACTTAGAACAGTTAGCTTCTATTCATCATCTTGACACCTTCGAATTTCCGAAAAATAATCGCATCGCACGACGTATTACCAAGCACTATCCACAAGATATGAGCTATACTTTCCTTTTTGCAGAAACAATCTTCCACCCACCCCTCTTTTCCATCTAGTTGCAAAAAAACAAGTGACATCATCTGTCATTTGAGTCTTTTCATTTTTCACATTAATTGATACCTATATAGGCTATCCAGTACACGCTATTCATGATTTTGAATAGATACGCTGTATCGTATTCATTTTGAGCAATAGCTCTTGCACAGATTAGCCATATACAAAATCATTAGTCATAACACGAAGATAAATGTTATCAAAATATAAACATACAGTTCTTGGCTGTGTATCAATTGCGCTGTTCATGGGTGTGCTAGGATGCACATCAGCTAACCAAAATAGAGAACTGCCTACTTTAGGAGAGCAAGAAATTATTTCCACTTCAAAAGATGGTATTACACAAATGGATACCCTATACCATCATATACCTGAATTTCGCTTTGTCGATCAAGATAGTAACTGGATCAGCAACGAAGATTTAACTGGTAAAATATACCTTGCCGATTTCTTTTTCACCCGCTGTCCGACCATTTGTCCGATCATGTCAAAAAACATGCTGGAGGTGGCTAAGCATTTTCAGCATGAACCACGCTTCGCTATTATATCTCATACCATCGATCCCGATCATGATACACCGTCGGTTCTGAAAACTTATGCACAAAAATTGGGTGCACCAGACTTGTGGAAATTTGTTAATGGCCCAAAATCAAAAGTATATGACATCGCGGGAGCTGCAGGTTATTTTTCATTCGCAACAGAAAGCCCTGAATCGCCAGGTGGCTTTGACCATAGCGGAATATTTACACTCGTAGATGGAAAAGGTCATGTGCGAGGTGTATACAGTGGTATTGAAATGGACTCAGTCAAAGTTGCAATACAAGACATTCAGCTATTATTAGACAAACGTTAACCGATTAAAATAACATCAATAAATATGCATACAATAAAACTAAACACACTCATATTTCTGGGACTGACAACCGTATACAGCTGTAATAACGCCACAAAACCCAATCCATCTCAGATAGAAAATCAGAGTGTTACTGATACTTCCGATCTATCTAAGATGATCATGCTAGCAGATACAACCTTTGAAGGACATCAGGTATCGCTCTGGACCCCGGATAGTCTGACCAATAAATTTGAAAGCCTATACCTGAAGTTTGAAGATGGAAAAGGAAATCCGGTATCGGATCTAGCAGTGGACTATGAAATTAAGATGGATATGGGTATGATGGCACATAGCGTCCTTATTCCCCTCTCGTAAACAAGGGTAGAGGTATCTATCAAGCGGATGTGGTATTTATCATGGCCAACATGAAAGATATGGGCAAAGGCTGGTTATTTAAAACCTTTCTCAAAGGCAAAGATAAAACGGATACACTAACTTTTGCGCTACCTGTCCAACAAACTACTATACCACGCACAATACCTACTGGTACAGCAATAGATGATCGTGTATTTGTATCCTGTTTACTTCCTCCTGAACTGCCGGCAGGAAAACACAAGATCGAATTTGCCTTACATAAAATGGACAAGGAAAACTTCACAGAGCTTAATGACTATACCATAGCCGTAGAAACATTTATGCCCGCAATGAAACACGGTTCTTCAGAGAATGAAAATGCGGTAAATAAAGGTAACGGACGCTATTCTGGAATAGTCAATTTCACGATGCCTGGCGAATGGATCGTAAAAGTAAAGCTCCTTAAAAATGGAGAATCCGTAGCTCAGGATAGCCTAGTTTACCCGATCAAGATAAAATAAAGAGCAATCCTATTCAAAAAAATAATCAAAGAAAATGAAAAACTATTTAAAACAAGGAGTATGCAGCAGCCTCTCGTGCATCTTTTTATTAACAGCTTGTGAAAAAGAAACAGTCGTTCAACCTAACATTGATGCAGCATCAGGTAGTACAACTTTAATATTTGATGCCCGATATGGTGATGCTGACTTCGAATTGAACAAAGCATATGATTATAAATTCACCAATACCACAGGACAATTCGACTTTAAATATGAATTTAATCAACTGCGCTATTGGGTGAGCAACGTTCGTTTAGTCAATGCTGCTGGTGAAGAATTTAAAGTGCCCGAATCCTACTATCTCATCGAGGAAAATGTTGAAATTCCAGTACAGGACGGATCCTTCGGTAAGAAATATCCTGCAAATAAAAGAGAGCAGATTAAAATCGCAGCGATACCCGCCGGTGAATATACGGCAGTAAAATTTGCTATCGGAGTTGATTCAAAATACAACGACAATCTGACCTTGCGCGCTGGAGAATTATCCGCTCTCAATGGTATGGCTTTTGAAAGCTGGATGTGGCTCACCAGTTACAAATTCTTTGTCTTAAATGGAAAAATGACCTGGGTAAAAGCATCTCCAGAAGCTCCGGCTTTACAAACATTCTTTTGGGACTTCGCTTCCAATGATCTCTATGCTGAAAAAGAGATCAAGCTAGACAAAGCAATCACGATTAATGCTCAAATGACGACCAATATCAACATAGAAATGGATGTTAAAAAAGTAATCGACATTGAAAACCCTTGGTCCAACAGGTTGATCAGTGCTTCCCAAAAAGAGCTGATGACACAGCTAAAAAACAATTTGCTGACAAAGGCTATCACTTTAAAAAGCACAACTGCTACCGCAACCAAGAAATAAGATGAATAAAAACAAAGGATCACAAATAGGAGCCATCATTTGCTTTGTAGTGAGTGTATTGATGCTATCGTGTCAAAAAGAGCAACAGGGCACCCTGGAAAATGACCAAGCTCCTACCCCTTTGTTATTAAAAATTCCGCCACATTTCCCCAGACCAATCGAAATGCCTGATAATCCACTCACAGTCGAAGGAGTACATTTAGGTCGTCAGCTGTTTTATGACCCTTTGTTATCTGCAAATATGCAGATCAGTTGTGCAAGCTGTCATCATCAAGAACGAGCATTTGCAGATGGAGTGGCCCTTACTGCGGCTGGTGTATCTGGAAAGAAGCTGGAGAGACACTCCCCGACTTTAATCAACTTGGCATGGGCAGATCAAGGATTTTTCTGGGACGGTGGAGCCAAAAATTTGGAATCCCAGGCCTTTGGACCGCTTACACATGCCGATGAAATGGGAATGTCCTTAGTCACTTTGGCCAACCGTCTGATGGCTAGTGAACTTTACGTCAACTTATTTCAGCAAGCTTTTAATGAAAAACCATCAGCACAGGGTGCCGCAAAAGCATTGGCGCAATTCCAGCGAACCTTGATATCGGCTAGTTCACGGTATGACAGTTATCGAAGTGGACAAGATATGCAGGCGCTCACAGCAAGTGAACAACGTGGCATGCATCTCGTCATACAAAAATGTGGTGGATGCCATCGTGGTGAACTGTTCACAGACAATGCTTTCCATAATAATGGTATTGACGATGACTTTACCGATGACTCGAACGAATGGATACATCGCGGACGTTATCGCATATCTTTTAATCCAGGAGATCTCGGAGCCTTTAAGACACCAACACTGAGAAACATAACACGCTCTGCCCCATATATGCACGATGGAAGATTTACATCGCTTGATCAGGTGTTGCAACACTACAGATCCGGTATTAAGCATAGCCCGGTCACAGACCGACTTCTTTACGATCAAAATGAAAATCCTGGCATAGCAATGAGCGATGGGGAAATGAACGATATAAAATCCTTCTTGGAGGCACTTACAGATGAGATATTTTTAAATGAAACCAATTTTTCTAATCCGCATAAAAATGAAAACAGAAAAAAATAACATAAACAATAAAATCGTACTTACAGCGATGATGTTACTCATCATCGCCCTTATAACTGCCTGCAGTAAAAAAGATGCACCAGCTCCTGATGCCGAAAAGACCGGGCAGTTTTCCATCGAATTTGACAACATTGTAGGTGAAGAAACTTTAGGCTTCGAACCCCGGGTTTATAAAAATGCAAAGGGAGAATCCTTTAGAATTAAATTACTACAATACTTCATCAGCAACATCAAACTCTATAAAGCAGATGGCAGCAGCTATACAGTACCTCAGGATGACAGTTATTTTTTAGTAAATGCAGCAGATCGTACCACACGATTTACGAAAGTAAAAGTGCCCGAAGGAAACTATGAAAAAGTCGAATTTATCATTGGAGTGGACAGTTTACGAAATACAATGCCAGTCGAAAAGCGGACTGGTGTATTGTCCTTTAATCCAGAAGAAGGACACGAAGGTGGAGGTATGTACTGGGGATGGAACAGCGGTTATATCTTCTTTAAAATGGAAGGTTACTGCGATTTGATCTCCGACAATCAACAGGGAGATCCCACTGGAAATAAACAGTTCAAATACCATATCGGTGGGTTTGGAGGATACAATGCCCCTACCTTGAACAATATCAAGACAATTACCGTAGATCTTAAAACTGCGGGCATAGCGCAGGTGAGAGCAGGCTTGCGCAGTAATGTCCACCTGTTTGTTGATATCATGAAAATATTCAATGGCCCCCATACATTCAGCATCGTCGAGCATCCCAATGTCATGTTCAGCGAATACAGTGTCAATATTGCCAATAACTTCCCACATTTTTTCACACACGATCACACTGAAAATTTTGTAAAGAGTGAAGACGAATTATAAAAGATGAAAAAAATATTCGTACTAATTGGAATTGTAGTCCTCGTATGGGCATGCAAGAAAGGTGAAGATGCCCTACCGGAACTCTTCACAGGCTTTGTAAAACCAAATAATTTTCCGGAGCCAGTTTATAATTTTACTAGAAACGCGATCACAAAAGATGGATTTGAACTAGGTAAACGCCTCTTTTTCGAACCGCGCTTATCCCGTAATAATACCATCGCCTGTGGCAGTTGCCACATCCAATCTGCAGCATTCACCCATCATGGTCACGATGTGAGCCATGGTATTGACGATCGGCTAGGCATACGCAATCCCATGCCTATTATGAACATGGCCTGGCAAAAAGAATTCTTTTGGGACGGAGGCGTGTTTGATTTAGATCTTGCAGCAGTAAACGCGATCACAAACCCTGTTGAAATGGATGAAACAGTGCCCAACGTGCTCAAAAAATTAAGAGCACATCCCGACTACCCAACACTGTTTAAAAAAGCATTTGGAACAGATGAAATAACAGATGCACGTTTTTTCAAAGCCCTATCGCAATACATGCTCATGGCTGTAAGCAGTAACAGTAAATACGATCATGTGATGCGCAAAGAAGCAGGTTATGCCTTTACCGAACAGGAAGAAAAAGGCTATCTGTTCTATCAGAAAAATTGTTCCTCATGCCACAGCGAACCTTTATTCACCGACAGAAGCTACCGTAATAATGGGCTTGCACCCAATAGAGTAAATGACACGGGTCGTGATTCCGTCACGTTAAATGCCGCTGACCGATATAAATTCAAAGTGCCTAGCCTTCGCAACATTTCCTATACCGCCCCTTATATGCACGATGGGCGTTTCCTGACCTTAAACAGGGTCATTGAACATTATCGTACAGGCATGGTCGACTCTCCGACCCTCGATCCTATTTTTAGACAGGCTGACGGCTCACTGGGCATAAAAATGACAGAAGAGCAAAAGGATAATCTTATCGCTTTTCTAAAAACATTGGATGACCGTGATTTTCTCACCAATAAACTACTGGCAGAACCAGAAATAAAATCAGGATTTGTTGTGAATTAGGAAAGTCCCTTCGTCCTTTAAACCATACATTTTAATGAATAATATCATAAAATAAGACACAAATGAATAACGATAATCGAAAAACTAAAGCAATAATTTACACCTTATTAACCGTCATGGCATGTGGCCTAATGATCCCCTTATCAAAAGCCTGTGACATCTGTGGATGTGGTGTAGGCAGTTATTACATCGGTATCCTCCCCGATTTCAACAAGCGGTTTATAGGACTAAGATATCAGCATAAATCACTGCTTTCGCACTTAGGTCCTACCGGCAACCGGACTCCAATTACCGCCGATGAAACTTATCAAAGCATGGAAATGTGGGGAGCATGGAATATTGGTCAGCGTTGGCGAGTCATGGCAATTTTGCCCTATAACTTCAATACGCGCAACATAAAGGGCAGTGGAGAACAAGGGAAAAAAAATGGAATGGGTGATGTCGTAGCGATGGGCTATTACAAAATATTTGAAGAGGCAAAAGGCACCGCATCCAATAAAATGCTCGTCCACTCCCTATGGCTAGGTGCTGGTGTCAAAGCCCCTACTGGAAGGTATGATGCCGGTGAACGCAGTAATGCAGCACAGGACTCGCCCAACAATTTCCAACTAGGAACCGCCAGTACAGATTTTATGTTCAATCTCGCCTATGATGTAAGGCTCATGGATCTGGGCGTGAATGTCAATACAACCTATAAACTGAATACGGAAAACAAATACGATTACAGGTATGCTAATAAATTTACAGCCAATGCACTCGCGTACTATAAATTTAATGTGAAGAATAAAGTACGCATAGCGCCAAACGCCGGCATCACTTATGAAACGCAGCCACAGGATGTCGTATTCGGCAAATATGATGTCGCACAATCTGGAGGAAATTCCACGACCGGTATAGTGGGTGTAGAAGTCAATATGGGGAAAATATCATTTGGTGGAAATTATCAATCTCCCTTAAATCAAAATCTTGCAGGAGGGCGTGTTGAAGCTGGCAATCGGTTTTTAACTCATTTGTCCTTTAGCTTTTAACACAAAATATGAAAATATTACTAAAAAAAATGTAGCAATCACTAAAACCAATAACTTATGAAATTTATCAGTACACTTTTCATGCTCCTATCCTGCTGCACATTGGGTATGATCGCCTGTCAGAACAACAACACCAACGACTCCAAGACTAAAATTGGAGAATCTGAAACGGAAGAAAAAACAACTGTAACACCGATAACAGACTTTCTAAAACAAGGAAACAAAGGTATTGGGAGCATCACAAGTTTTGAGCACAAACCATTCGATCAAAAATTAGCCGATGAAGGCAATAAATTATTTATTGTTAAGTGCACCATGTGTCATGAAATCAAGGAAGATAAAATAGGTCCAGCACTTTATGGCGTCACCAAAAAAAGAACGCCAGAATGGATGATGAACATGATCTTGAATCCCGATAAGATGTTAGCGGAGGACCCTGATGCGCAATTACTCAGTAAATCTTACGTCGGAACAATGACAGCGTTAGGACTACAAACCCAAGAAGCAATAGCAATTCTGGAATACCTCAGACAGGAAGATTCCAAATAGTCATTTACAGCTCCTCTATCAAGGAAAAATGAACTGTAAACAATAGCATCAATAAAGGAAGCAGCAACCTTTATCACGATAGCGCAAAATATTCCTCAATACAACTTCAGCGTGTATTGAGGAATTGTAAGCGATCAAATAGGATCTTACGATCTTGACATCTTACTATTCTTTTTTCTAAATCCATCTGGACTAATGCCAAATTTCTTTTTGAAAAATGTGATAAAATAAGATACATTTTCAAATCCCAGCTCAAAAGATATCTCCGAAATATTCTTGCCGGAATGAATCAGTAGGTTTTCTGCTTCCAGCAACACATATTGACGGATTAATTGACCCGCAGATTTACCGCGTCTTTCCTGACATAAGCGATTGAGATAATTGGTCGTAATAAATAACCGATCAGCATAAAAAGAAGGTAGACGCTCCTTCGCATATTGCTCGCTAATAAGGCGCTCAAAAGACAGAACCTTCTCTTCCTTTTCGTTTTTAACACCGACAATAGCTTCAGGAAAGATACTTCTACCCAGTGTTCCTAAAAATATATGGAGATATGAACGCAATATATCCTTCGCATCCGGATGCTTATACGCATATTCTCGTTGCATCGTTTCCAAAATCATAGACAAGCCCAGCCCTTCCGAAAATGGAACATGCTGCGGCTCCACCTTTTGCTTCTTTAAAAAGTTAAAATGATGCAGGACATGATCATTGTAACGTGCTGTGACAAAAGGTTTTTCAAATAGAACGATCCAACCTTCTTTTTGCTCTTTTTCAATTGGAAACTGCAGTTCTGTACCAGGACCGAAAGAGATAACCTGCTGACATTCCAGTTTACTCAAATAACCGTCGATAGAGAGCTGCATAGTTCCAGATATCAAATAGATGACCGTATAAAATGATCTTCGATTTGTCAAATGCAAATGCTGTAAACAGCTGTAGTCGTCTTTAAGATCGAAGACAACTAACCCAATATGATCGGGATCAATAGTGTTTAATGTGAATGTATTGATATTTTCTGTTTTAATAACCATAAATAATGTAATTGTAAAGTGAGATAACCGACTAAACAAAAAACAAAATGGGTGGCTTGAAAATAAGGCTATCCGTTCCCTCCAAAATGAGATAGCGTCGAAAAAACACGTCGGAGCATCGCAAATCAGTAAAATCATCGTCAGACTTCACTAAAAAACAGGTCAGCGGAAGATAAACACTCAGATCGATCTGCTTCGCTTTAGGAGCAGGATCTTGTTGTTCCCTTTCCTTTTCCACCTGCTTATCGATATAACAGAATCCACTACAGGTCACTGCAGGAGTAAATCTGTTTATACACAATGCTGTTGTAATATATTCGCGATTGAGCTCAAAACCAACACAGATCCAGGTACAGCTAGTCGCTTGTATGAAAATGGCTAAGACAAGGAGTATCGATAATTTAACGCGCATTAAAAACGGTATAAATAATAGCATGCTGCAGTCATGAATATTGACTATCAAACACGAGAAATGCAAAATAAATAAGGGGGCCTAGCTATCGGTTTATTTCAAACAGAGATAGCGAGATTATTAGTCAGAAAGACTCGATGAGGGTATTAACAACTAGGTGGACGCAAAATACGATGAACACGATCAAAAGTATAGTGTGATTTTCGCATATCAAAATTTGCTTTTACAACAGCATTGCTTTGATACGAAGGGAAAGCGAGCACAGCAACCGGTGCTACAACAAATACATGCGATTCCTTTATTTTATTTTCCGTATTTTTCCTTTCATCCTCACGTGCTTTTTTCATTTTCTTCATCAAGACACAGGTACCCTGACAATGCAATTGAGGAGCATCTCTATTTTCACAAAGATATTGCGCTATATAATCACGATTGATATAAAAAGCACTTATAATCATTATACCCCAGCATGCCTGAATAAGCATGAGCGTAGATAAGAAATATAAAAGTACTCTTTTCATAAAGTTCAAAGATAATACATTAATAAGGAACTTAAAAAAGTTTTAGAGCTAAATAATAACTTCGCTCATCCCAATAATAGGCATGTACCTGCCGTAATATCATATTAGGATGAAGCCGCTTTTCATATCTAATTAGAAGAATACGCAAATAGCGATAAACATATTTTGAAACATACAGTTGATCAGCAAAAAAAACCTCACTTCCATTATGGTATACAACAAGACATTTCACAAAACCACGGATTACTCTTATAGCTCAAGATTAAATGGATAGATTGTTTACATAATCATAATATTCGCTTAATCATTAATCAGCTCGGACATTTTAACTTTGTTCAAGTATGGAACATATTAAAGCGATAAAAGAAGATAACCATAAAGTTTTTAATCAGATCTATGAACAATATCACCAGCAGATTTATAGCTTTATTATACTGAAAACGCGTTCTGAATACATTTCTGAAGAAGTAACCCAACTCACGTTCATCAAACTATGGAAGCAACGTAAGCAATTAAATGAGCATCTAGAAATTCATTTCCAAATTTTTGGAATGGCCAGACAAGTCATGATCGATCTGCTCCGAAAAGAGTCCAACCGTTTTAAATATGAAGGCGAATCGGCAAATACCCCATTCACGGACAGCTTAATTACTGCGATTGAAAGTAAAGATCTCTTGAAGATCATGGAGCAGGATATCGAAAATATGCCTAAAATGCGCCGCCTGGTATTTGAACTGAGTCGGAAACAAGGGTTAACACATAAAGAAATCGCACAACTCTACTCCATTTCTCCAAAAACGGTCGAACACCATATTGGTAAAGCCTTGATGCAACTCAAGCAGCATCTTTATTCGATTATGCTATAAAATAATGTCCCAGCGATCGATTAAAAAATAAATTCGCCCCCTTACAACGCATCACGCTGACAACAAGACACATAGCTATCAAAAAGCTCTTCCCCCTGCTAATTCCTAAATTAAATAATTGTTAACTCGCTAGGGATATCCCCTTGAACCACGTAATGCTATTATGAGGTTCAGAAAAAACAAAACAGGCAAGCAGCAAAATCGTCTTCACAAGCAATACATACGGAAGCAACTATGGAAAGATCCATCCATAATTGATGATATATTTCCCGATCAAGAATGGGAATCACATCTGGGAGATGCTGACCAGTTTATCCCATCGACTAAAATGGCGCATCATATACATGACGAAATTAGCACGGAAAGTAAACAAAAACAGGAAAAGAAGAATAACAACATTTACCTCAAGCGATTTAGCTATTACGCGGCGGCTGCAGCATTGCTACTCGTATCGTTGGGCATGTGGCTATGGATAAAACCAGCTTTTGATAACAACAGTCCAACTTTAGTTGAGTGGCAGGAAAAAACAGATCTCAAAAAGATACGAGCTGGGTTTCAGTAACCAATAACCAAAACTCAATCCAAACGTATACCCTGCCCGACCGATCTACGGTCAAACTATTTGCGCAGAGTACCATACGTTACCCGCAGTACTTCACAGATCACAGCCGGGAGATCTATTTAAAAGGAAAAGCTTATTTCTCGGTATACAAAGATGGTTCCCGCCCATTTAGCGTATACGCCAGTGCAACAAAAACGACTGCCTTAGGTACATCCTTTACCATTGATTCGCGCAGCAGCTCAAAATATATAGCTGTGCAATTACACACCGGAAAGATTGTTGTTGCATCTATAATGGCCATTCCTACATTTAAAAATATTTTCCTAAAAAATGCAGGTGAGTCCCTGTCTTTTGATGCAAACATGCATCTCGTAGCGCATCACAGCGGTACTGTAAAAAAAGAAGCAAGTACGAGCAAGTCCCCGAGTCAGAACAAGCCCAACGGCTTGCTTGAACTAAACAATATACCTTTGTCGGAGGTTTTTGCTGCCCTCAGCACGACTTATAACACGCCTATAAAAATAGGCAAACAGGACATTTCCAAAATCCAATACACTGGCAGTATAAACCCGCAACTTGAACAGTTACAAGACGTACTTGCAGTCATCTGTCTTATTAATAACCTGCGTTATGTACAAGAAACGGATGGTTCTTACACCATCTATCGTCAAAATGAATACAGCAACGATCAACTATAAATCCATAAAATCAATCACTATTTAAAATCATGTTTAACAAACAGAACCAATTCAGAAAAAGCGTGTTATTCTTTGCACTATTTGCGACGGGGCTATCCTACGCACAGGCGCAACAGGATCAAGTAAAAGGAGCAACACAAGATGAAAATGGAAAGTTTTTATCTGGCGTCAGCGTCAAAGCCTAAATCGGGAATCGGGGAAAACATTCACGACGAGCTCTTCCGAAAAAGGACTTTTCTCTTTTCACAACCTGCCAGAAGGAGGTCCTTATCAGTTTATATTTTCTTCGGTAGGTTATCAGTCAGATACACTCTCGGGCTACAGTGTGCAACCCGGCAGGCCATTAGCCTTAAGCGTCAAACTTATTCCCATGTCCACAACACTCGATGAAGTCGTTATCGGATATGGACGTATCGCTCGAAAAGACCTCACCAGCTCCATCACAACAGTCAAAGCTGAAGACATGAATGTCGGTGTTATGACCTCCCCTGCTCAGATGCTTCAGGGAAAGGTCCCGGGCCTGACCATATCAACCAACAACAGTAATCCCAATGCAACCCCATCCGTCAGTCTAAGAGGTGCTTCTACTTTGAGAAGTGGCGAAGCGATGGAACCCTACTATGTGATCGATGGCGTACCCGGAGCATCACTCGCACTAGTAGCACCAGACGATATCCAATCGATCGATGTGTTACGCGATGCATCAGCAACAGCGATATACGGTTCAAAAGCCGCAAACGGGGTCATTATCGTTACAACCAAACGCGGTAAAGCAGGACAGGCAAGCATTAGCTACAACGGTTATTTAGCGATAGACAAGATCGCAAAACGCTATGAAATGATGAACGGTGAACAGTACCGAAATTATATTGCGGCTAACAAATTCGCGATGGAACCGACCGATGACCTAGGAGCAGATACCGATTGGCAACGAGAGGTAGAACGAACGGGTATTTCCAATAATCACAATGTCTCTTTGATCGGTGGAACCGAAACAACACAATACAGTGCCAGTCTCAATACGTTTAAAAACAACGGTATTATCAAAGGAACAGACCTGGGCCGTCAGATCGCACGTGGATTTGTACAAACAAGCGCGCTGGATAAACGGCTTACAGCTTCTTTTAATATCAATACCAGTATTACCAAACAAAATGATGTCCTTGCCCTTGGCGATGGTTTAAGTGTATACGACGCGATGTATTACTACTTGCCAGTATCCCCTGTCCGGACAGAATCTGGCGCTTGGTTTGAAAAAACAGACCGTTCGCAATATGTGAATCCGCTATCATTAATAGAAGAGAATACCAATTATACCAAAACCAAAATGATACAGGGACATGCCAAACTTGGTTATAAAATATTACCGAGCCTAACCTACAACATAGACCTGTCCCTGCAAAACCGCCAGTATAACAACGCACAGTACTACTCGAGTTTATCCATGGCAGCACGTAATCAAAATGGAAAATCGATACGCGCAGCAGTAGAAGACGAAAGAAAGATCATGGAAATGAATCTAAGCTTCGATCGAACATTTGGAAATGTCCATAAGTTTTCAGCTCTTGCCGGTTATTCGTGGGAAGAAAACAATAATGACGATGGGTTTCAACTGACAACTTCAGACTATTACGATGATGGTTTAAGTTATTATAATCCCGGCATGGCCAATGTTGTCGATATTTTGGGATTTGGCAATTATTACCTTTCAACATTGCGCATGATCTCTGTTTACGGACGTGTAAATTATGCTTACAACAATAAATACCTTTTTCAGGCGACAGTAAGGCGTGATGGATCTTCGGCATTTGGTGCAAACAACCGATGGGCCACCTTCCCTTCTATTTCAGGAGCATGGAGACTATCGGAAGAACCATTTATTCGCGATATGAATTTCTTTGATGATCTAAAACTGCGTGCCGGATATGGCGTCAGTGGCAATTCATTAGGTTTCGATGTGTTTACCGCTAGACAGGTCTATGGTGCCACCTCGAGTTTCTACACCGATGCTTTCGGAAACGATCTCCGTACACTTGCTGCACTTCGTAATTCAAATCCCAATCTACGCTGGGAACGCACAGGGATGCTTAATCTGGGTATCGACTTCGCATTCCTGAAAAATAGATTAAGCGGAACCTTGGAATATTACGATAAAAATACCACCGATCTTATCTACGACTATGCCGTGTCCACAACCAAATATCTGTACCGCTCACTAACAGCCAATGTCGGTGAGATCAACAACAAAGGAATTGAACTGACCCTAAATGCTGTCCCCGTAAAAACGACACATTTCAGCTGGAACACAGGGATTGTGGCCTCGCACAATAAAAATGTGGTCACCCGAATTACGAATCAGGAATTTTCAACCGACTACGTGGATTTAGCAGACTTGGGTGGCGCCGGTCAAAGTAATGCTTTTCAGCAACGCCTACAAGAAGGTGCGCCTATTGGTCAGTTTTATACCTGGGAATGGGCAGGTTATAATGATGCCGGTATCTCGACTTTTTATGTACGCGATGCGCAAACGAAGGAACGTACAGGTGAAACCACCATTACCCCGACCAATAAAGACCGCACCGTAACGGGAAGCGCACAGCCAAAACTGACTTTAGGCTGGAACAATACCGTAACCTACAAAAACTTCGCTTTAACCGGTATGTTCCAGGGTGTATTTGGACATAAGGTCATGAATGCGACCCGCGCCCGACACTCCAATGTCGTAGGCAATGCCGGACAGAAAAATCTATTGGCCAGTGTAATCGACACGGAGAAAGCAACAGATATCAACGCACATTATTTATCAGACCGTTACTTGGAAAGTGGGAATTATCTGCGTTTAGCCAATTTGGGCCTTTCTTACAACATCCGCAATATCGGTGGTCAGTTGAAAAATGTAAAGCTATACGCTTCGATGAACAATGTCTTTGTGCTCACGAATTACAAGGGAGTAGACCCCGAGGTAGATCTTGGTGGCCTTACACCTGGTGTTGACAACAGGCAGACTTATCCACGTACCCGTACCATTTTATTCGGTCTAAACTTCAACCTATAATCAGCAAAATAAATCATGAAATCAAAACAATATATCCGCCTATTTACCTTAACTACATTTGCGGCAACATTAGTTGCTTGCACCGATCTTGATGTGGATATCAAATCACAGTACACTGAATTTCCAACCACGGATAAAGCGGCTGAGGCCATTTCAGCTGACGTTTATGCCGCATACCGAAGTGCACTGGGCTACAACCATTGGATGACACAAACTTTATCATCAGACGAAGCAGTCAGTCTTGCATTAGGCACAGATTACTATGACGGCGGTAGATTCCGCGAACTTCATGTTCACAACTGGACTCCCGACAACGCCATTCTTCCAGATGTTTGGAATGCCGCCATGTCAGGCATCAATCTATCCAATAATGTATTGGCTATTTTTGGAGATAATGAAAGCGATAAGGCTGCGCCTATGCGCGCATGAGAGCTTATTTTTACTTTATCCTGATGGATAATTTTGGAGGAGCACCACTGATCACAGGAAAGATTGACCAGATTCCGGATCGCTCCTCAAGAGCCGAAATCGCCAACTTCATCTCCAGCGAATTACTAGCCGTCAGAGATCGTTTACCCAAAGAAGTTTCTCCCGCCACATATGGCAAAGCAACGCGTTATATGGCCGATGCGCTACTCGCTAAACTATACCTCAATTGGTCGGTTTATACCGCTACCGATGTAGCTTCCTACACCCCCAATATGCCCAATGAAAAACTAGCACAAGTCGTTGCAATGTGTGATGATATTATTACTTCAGGTCAATTTAACCTGAGCAGCCACAAGTTCATGGAAAAATTCCGCCCCGACAATGGTCCTCAGGTCAAAGATTTCATCTTTGCCATGCCTTTCGACCGCGAAAAACAGCAAGGCATGACATATGCACGTTTTTGGATACACCGCAGCGGACAAAATCAATTTGCCAAACTGCCACAAAGTGTAGGCGGCACATTTCGGGTATTACCTACTTCTTAGCCAAATTCAACCTCCAAGGTGACGACAGAAATGCGGCTTACATGGGTGGACTACAGTACTATTGGTCGGACTATGCACCAGATTTAAATCGTCCGTTATTAATCAAAACCTCTAAAAAGGCATCGACCAGGACTACACAGGCAGCGATGCAAACGTAACGTTTGACTGGCATATGGAAACAACAAAAGAAATCAAACTTCGTCCCGATGGAGGTCCGACCCTCAATGCAGGAAATGATCAAAAAGGCCGATCAATGGGTTACCGATCGGTTAAATTTTACATGGATGTAAACGTGACAGCGGCAAACAATAGAAACCAAAGCAATGATGTACCCATCTTCCGTTATGCCGACATTTTGTTAATGAAAGCCGAAGCCATCCTCCGAGGAGCGGCACCTACAAATGGCGAAACACCGATGTCGCTGATGAATCAGATACGTGCTTATGTCAACGCACCTGCTTTAACAGCCCAACCAACGTTAGCAGCGATATTGGACGAACGCGCACGAGAATTTTCAGATGAATCATGGCGAAGAAATGACCTGATCCGTTATGGAAAATTTGAAGAAGACTGGGGATTCAAATCCTTATACAGCGCAGGATTATCCGAACGCTTTCGCCGGATATTTCCGATCCCCAGACCGATCATGGAAGTCAACACAAAATGGAAACAGAATAGCGGATATTAAGCACAGTTGAGTATGAAAAGAAGAGAATTTGTAAAAAGTACATTAGGAACAGCTGTGGCTACGGGGCTTTCTGTCGGACCTTTAGCGACTTTAGCCACTGGCGCAAATCGAAGAATAGAAAGTGAAGATATCAACAGCCGATCTTCACTAAAGGACGAGTACGAGCTGCATTTTTTAGCGATCGGTGACTGGGGGCGTAATGGTGCCGATCATCAAGTCCAGGTGGCACAGCAGATGGGGAAATGGGCATCCGAACATCCAAATGATTTTATTATCTCAACAGGTGATAATTTTTACCCATCAGGAGTTGTCAGCGAACACGACCCCTTATGGCATTATTCATTTGAAAATATTTACACCGATTTCGCCTTACAGTGGGACTGGTATCCCATATTGGGCAACCATGATTACAAATCCGATCCCGATGCCAAGTACGCTACAGCAATATCAGCCGTCGATGGAAGATGCCAGCACGCTATTACAGCAAAACATTTAAAATTAAGGATAACGATGAAGTTCTGATCGCTTTTATAGATACAAATCCCTTGATACCAGAATTCTATCAGAATAGCGAATATGGGCCACATGTCGCGGGGCAGCAACCAGAAAAACAACTGCAGTGGTTAGACCATCTACTTCAATCTTCTAAAGCAAAATGGAAGATCGTCGTTGGTCATCATCCGCTCTATACAGCAGGCCCCCGCACAGAAAATTATGACACATTAGCCGTGAGAAAGGTCTTGAAACCCCTGTTAGAAAAACATCGTATTCCGTTGTATTTGTCTGGACATGAACATTCCATGCAACACTTAAAAGTACAGGACAATTGTTTTCATCAGTCATCTCCGGAAGCGGATCTGAAGTAACCCCTGTCAAAAAAGGTTTAAGTTATAGCCAGTTTGAAGCTTCAACTTATGGGTTCATGTACTTCGCTCTAAATCAACAACAATTACAGGCGCAGTGCATCGATCACGAAGGAAAGATGATCTACAGTACCATTATACCCTTAACCCCATAGGTATATCAAATAAAACTCCCGAGGTACTGCATACCTCGGGAGTTTATCTATGAGCTCACATTTAAATTTCAACATGGCCAAGTACTTATCGTATTTAGGTATAGCCACATACGGTATTTATGCAAAAAAAGCAAAATGCCCTTCCTATTCCGGAAAATCAGGCATCGCTATCCGACGTTGTGTCGGATTACTCAAAGCCTGCAAGAATGCGAGTACCGCATCTACTTCTGCTTTAGAAAGATCAAGTTTCTTTAATAACGGTGAATGGATTGGTCTTGTCTTTTCATCCACCTGCACCCTACGCTGTATAGGAGCCGGATTACCCAGATTATATAGTTCTACCACATCCCTAAGCGTGGGAAAGTTTCCGTGATGCATCCAAGGTCCGGTCAAACCCACATTACGCAATGAAGGTGTCCGAAATGCCCCAATATCTTTCTGGTCGCCTGTTATATGGTAATGTCCAAAGTCCTCCTGCTTCGTTCCATATAAAGTCTGCCCATCGTTATGAAACAGATTATCCGAAAATAATGGCGTATTATGGCAATTAATACAACGTGCTTTTGTTCTAAAAAGATGAAGTCCTTCTAACTCCTGATCATTAAGTGCATCGGACTGACCCGAAACAAAACGGTCAAACTTAGTAGGATAACTCACGATACTACGCTCGTAAGTTGCTATTGCCTGTTGGATGCGCAATAAATTCACCTGATCATCTCCAAAAGCACTTTTAAAATAAGGACCATACCCCTTGATTATGCGAACATGTGCCACCATCGTATCCAAAGACGTATTCATCTCCACATGATCCTGAACCGGCAACAATACCTGGTCTTCCAAAGTTTTAGCTCTTCCATCCCACATAAAGCTCTTGTAATAACCCACATTATAGAGCGTCATGGCATTGCGTTTCCCCTCTTTTCGACCATGACCATGCGCCAAACTCTTACCGTCGCCAAAACCGAGCTGCGCATCGTGGCAACTCGCACACGAAAGTTGCTTCGATGCCGATAATCGCGCATCAAAGAACAGGAGTTTCCCAAGGGAGGCCTTTTCTTTACTAAAAGGATTTGACGCCGGATATGCAACAGCTGGCAAAACACCGATATCAACAAATCCCTGCTGAACAGAAGCATCCAAATACGGTTCAGGCCACTGCCCAACATCACCACTGCTATAGCGGCGACGAAGATCAGCCAGAGGTAAAACGGTATCCACCTGATCCACAAAAGCACTGATCAGCATCGGTAAAAAAACTGTTAATGCTATCAAAAACTTATTTCTCTTCATCAAAATCAACGAGCCCCTACTTAAAAACCATAACTTAAACGTACCCTTCCTACCTCACGAGTGCGACCCAAAGGAGCCAAATTCACGCGATCCAGCGCACTCCCTAAATCTGCTTTTCGGTACGTATACGTACCGACCAACTTAATGAAATTACCTTTTTTAAGACGCTGCGTAAACCCTAAACGTAGCTTACCTCCCCATACATCTGCCTCATGATAGCGAATATCATGGTAAAACACATACTGGTGAAAAACATTCTCGTTAATCAAAGGAAGCGTCCACGAAGTACCCATGTTTGTTTCGGCAAAAGCAGTCACCCCAAACTCCACCTCTTGATTTCGAGTTGTAGCATAAGTCAACAATGTAGACAAGGCATAGTCCATCCGATCATAATCCAATCGAGTTTCCGTACCGCCGTCATGGCGTACCTCATGGGTATAACCGATATTTGCCTCATAAAATTGCTGCCACTTATTCTTTTTAATCAAATACGAAAGATCTATGGTTTGACGCTCCTTTCTGTACACATAATTCTGTGCATTACCACTTTCAGTGACCCAGTCTTTACCACTATGGTTCAAGCTATTAAAAGAAGCCAGATAGGTTTTGTTACCCCGTTTTAAATTCCACATGAGCTGATAACTCAATTGATCCAGATTAAACTTACTCAATTCATTGATCCGCGAATCATTTCTAAGTGTCTGTCGATAGTGCTGCACCTCCTGTAGGTATCCAATATTTCCGTAAAATTTACCCAGATCACCGTCCCAAGATAAATAACCCTTCGCACCATAACGCTTCATATCATTCTGGTAAAACATATTGCGCTCACTAAGCCAGTCGCTCACTTTCCAACCGTAGCCTCTCACGATGTAGTTCATATACGGCGATTCAACAGCACTTAGCGCATATTGCTCATTACGGTAAGCTATTTCTACCCGTTCTTGACCATAACCATATTTTCCCTCTAGCCCGAGCTCCCATCCTGAGCTAATACGGGCACTGGCTCCAAGACTTCCATTGACCTGAATCGCATCGATTGTGCTCCTAGGGTCGTTGTTACTAAAATGATTGCCTACATGGTAATCCAGCCCACCAAAGACCGAGTATTTACGATCTGCAAAATACTTCTGCCCCCTTGTCTGAATGAAGTAATTGGTTCTCTCATAATGATTATATCCATATGAACCAAAATACCAGGGCGATGCTGGATTTTCCCGCGTTTGATGCGCAAATCTCGTGCTATCTTCCGTACTACGGTTATAAGCAAATCTTCCCCAAAGGCGAATATCTTTGATCGTTACCGCACCCTCCGAATTAAAATTGATATTTTTTATTTTCTGCGCATCCTGAGCGGTGCGATATTCACCACTTACCTGACTATACCCCATTTGAATAAGGCTGTATCGAGGTTCCACAGACTTCTCCAACCACATGGGGTTATCCACGGTATACGCACGTATACGACGTGCTATGGTATCCTGCTCGACAGCATATTGCGCATATACAGGAAGATAAGTCCCCCAGACACAAAATAACAGTCCTACTATATATAATTTCTTCATTGAATCGTATTATTTGTAATCAAGCCCCTAAACTAGTCTGCAAATCCCTTCGGGTTAGCTTTAATGGACACAAAATCATCCTTAGAATTATTTGAATCCTGCAGCACCCGCCTGCCATTAACCAGCTCTTTTGTTTTCCGAATCACAGCATACGAAGATCGCGCACCACCGTCAACAGCCGTCCATCCCGCATCATTTTGAGCAGAAAACTTTTTTGGATATTGTGTTGAAGTAGAAGACTGAAGCTCAACAGCATCCAGTATAAGATCAATCGGTACCTGAATATAAGTCCCCGAGGTATTGACACGTCCATCAGCAAAAGGCAATCCATAGCCCTTCCACTTCTTTTCATTCCATACCTTATCTTCACGAAAGATAAACCAGCTCTGTTGCGCTGCCTGATTCATAATCAGATCTAACCCACTACCCCGGCGCAGCACCTCAACATTCGGAACATTCGGATTATCAACATCCGATGCCAATGGTCTTGACGTTCCGATATAAGGAGCATAATAAGCTTCAAAGTCAGCGTTGCTCAGATCTACCGTTAAACTCGGATCCTGAACAGCAATCACTTTGCCATCAGCTCCTTCATAAGGAGCCTTATGATTGGTCGCTGTAGCCGCGATCACCATACTTTCACCAGGTGCAATCGGATAATCCCGACCTTTACCAGGTAATCGCAGGATCGTTTGCGCATAAACGTAATCGGCATTTGCCTTCATGTCTGGAGGCATTTCATAAGATTTACTCCAATCGTATTGTTTACTATTCGCCTGGTAAGCGTACAGCGCATTGTTACTATTTGCTCCATAGGCTTCGGCAATACATAAACTATCGACATATTGAACCTGATTTGAATTGTTAAAGATCTCAATAAATTGATCTCTAAAACTCGCACCCAAGGTCGCATGCGAACCCGCATAATAGATCTGCTTGATCACCAATCCATTTGGATTAGAATTGCCGCTTACCAACGACAGATCCCAATGATTTTCAACTTCTCTACCGACCATTATTTCCTTTATTTCGGAACTAAAAGTTACGTCAAAGTCTTCTTCCCTATTCAACAATTGATTGAATAGATCGACCTTAAAAGTGGTCACAGCTTGGATTCTATACGTATTTGGCGCAAGATCCGGAAAAGCAATATGTCCATCCTGCCCAGTCTTAGCACTATAGATCAATTTTCCCTTTAACGAATAGATATTCACCGTGATGGTGTCCACAGGTAATTTTTCTTGATATTCCTGACTTGCATAAGTAACATCTGCCGTGATATCCACCGGCCCATTATTTGGCGTCAGCTCCTTTTGACAGCTGCTGAATGAACTCGTACAGATAAACAGCAGCATTAAATATTTTTGTAATTTCATATACTTAAAGTTTAAGTCGTAATTGTGCACCATAACTCGGTTTATCATTCGGAATAACCATCGTATTATCCGATCGTTTATACTGCGGACGATAATTGAAAACATTGTAAACATGAAATGTCAAGATCAAGCGTTTACTTATTTCTTTAGATAAATTGAGGTGAAAATTAGTATATACCCCCGGTTGGTTTTGGTTTCTCACTTCCTCAATAGGGATAAGTAGATGCTTATAGTCGATATTTTTTTCATCAAATTCATTAATCTCACGGTAGACACCATTTTCTGTAAAATAACCCAGCGGGATACCGTCAGTCGCTTGTGTATTGGTTCTATTCAAAATATTAAATTCGGTCGTAAAATTTAATAAGAGCTTAGCCTTTGGAATATGCGTACTCGAAGTAATTGCGGCATTACTTGTCCAAGTAGAACGCTCAAATACAGGATATAGACCTGTCACAGCATAATTTGGGTTATTGGTATTATTGGTGAAATTTCTAAAATTTTGAACCGGTCTATAAATTGATTTTGTGATCCCGCCACGCAGATTAAGCGATGTCTCAATCGCCGTCCATTTTGGTGTGGATAACATGAGTTCAACACCTTGATTTTTGTGGTTCTACCATTCACAAAAGTATAGCGGGACAAACGATGACGTTTAGTTCCTGAAGTAACATAAGGTACCTCAGCCTCTGGATCAGGATTGTCTACATAATTTGGCAAAATGATCGGTGTATAAGACATTTCGGAGTATACATCCCGATAATTTCGTTTACTATACACATTCACCCCAGCTCTAAATCCGCGGTGCTCATAGGCTACCGAGAACTCCAACTGTTCAGAAAGTGCAGGTTTCAGCTTGCTATTGTCTGGTGTAAATTTATCAACATAGAGCAAGTACACACTATTCGCCTCATCTACGGCACCATTATCTTTTACCGCAGTCTTTTGGTATAAGGGGATTTCATAGAAAACGGGACCTGGATATAACTGCGCCAATCCCGGTGCTTTACTTCCCCAACCATAAGCTAAACCAATACGCAAATCGGGGGTAAGCTCATAATTGATATTTGTACGCGGTGAAAAGGTCACATAACCTTCAAAGAGATCCAATCGTGTACCCAACCGCACATTCAGGTTACGGTCCGCTATAGTGGTTCTAAAAACATCTTCAGCATATAGACCGATTTGATTTTGAGCATGTAGCCGTGAAAAATCATAATATCGTTCCGAGCGATTGTCTCCATTTGCAACCGAGGTATTATTTCGCGGACGTGTCGGATCGACGATCTGCCCCCGCCCCTTGTTTTTAGAATAATTATAAGAGGATCCAAAATTAAACTGGTGCAAGATATCGCCCGTATGGAAACTACCATTCAAATCCAATCTGGCTGTAAAATCCACAGGCTTTCCCTCCAGATTGGTCACTGCCGTGTAGATACCAGAAGCATATTGTCCATTGGTGATTCCTACATCAGTTGCATCGGTATATATGATGTAGGTATTATTCATATACTGCTCTTTGTAGGTATTCTGATAGGTCTCACTATAGCGTACATTAAAACCAATATTAGTCAAGAAACTATTGTCAATTCTATAATTGAGGCGATTACCTATAGAAAAGTTATAAGCTTTATAGCGCAGTATGGTTGCCGTAGGATCATCTGGATCACGGCGTACATTATCCAGATGACGACCATAATCCGCTGTGAAGGTATTGGTAAAAGCACGGTCCTTTCCAGCGGCAGTACTCCACATCAGATTACTCCCCACACGGTCATACGATTTTAATTTATCGCGGTTATCATTATACGAACGTGTAAAATTACCCCCAAAAGTAAAAGCGCCCAGATTTTTTGTTTTAAACCCTTTTGTCAATCCGTATACCGTGGCATTATCACGAAGTTGCATATTAAAGTTGAAAGGAGTTCCACCCGCTACCCGATTGATAATAACAGCACCATTGGTCATATCCCCATATTTTGCGGAGGAAATACCAGCCACCACTTCCACACTCTCAATGTTGTCCGTCGCAATCTGACGTAAATCTGTTCCTCCAAACGTGTAATCACCGGTATATCGGTCGCCACGATCAGCACTCCCCATCAATCCCGATATACCACCGCCCACATAAGAATTACCCATTCCGCTAATCCCTGGATTAAGCGTCTGCATATTTGCATTATTAGAAAGTGCTATACCATCCATAATCAAAGCAATACCAAACGAATTATTTAATGAAAAAGGATCTTTTGTCCCCAGAGAATTTGTCCCCATCGAAGCACTGCGCAGATTAGCTTGTTGCACCTGTTGTAAAGAAGGCGCGGCAATCTTCTGTCCAGGGACCAAACTCAACAGATCATTAAGACTGAGCGCTCCTGACTGCTCAATCACTTCGCGGTTTATATACAGCGAAGTATTACTTTCTAAATTCTGATTCGTACGCGGAGTTACTGAAATTTCCTCAAGTCCCACACTTAATAACGGTAAGGTAACAGTCGATGCAACTGTCTGCTGTTTGTCCAGCGATAGGTTTAAGGTTGTCCCCTGCCTCCCGATCATCGAAAAACGGACTTCGGCAGATTTAAGACGGTGTGCCGGAAACTGGAATCTGAACGAACCATCTTGCTCAGTCAAAAAATATTGGTTCAATTCTCTAAAGAACACCGAAACCAATGATAACGGTTGTCCTTCCTCATCAGTAACTTTACCCGTTAAAAGACCTACAGAACCGTTATTAATTAAAATATTTCGTCCCGACAGCTTCATCTGTAAGTAGGTCTGCTGCTCCAGACTTTGTAAAATCTGTGTCAGGGAACCACTCATCTGTAAAGAAACCTTACGATTCAGATTGACGGTTTTTTCATCATATAGAAAAGTATAGCCCGATTGGTTTTCGATCTGCTCTAAAATAGATTTAAGCGACTGACTTTTACTTTCTACTTTAAGCTGTTGTGCAGTCACTGAAAATCCTTGACAGGTCAGTGCGACACCAAGAAATAAAGAACGAACCCAGATTGCGCTGGGCTTATTATTGTTTTTCATATTATTTTTTACGGACGATTAAGGTGTTAGATTCAAGAGAGAAGTGATATGAGGTAGTTAAAGTTAATTTTTCCAGCACCTGTGCCAAGCTTTCATGTGCAATCGATCCAGAAAAATCAAGCTCTATAGTTGCATCAGGTTGAAAAACAACACCATATTTACGAGCCAGCTGTGAACCAATTTCCGAATAACCTGCGTGCTTAAAGTGTAGAATTCCTTCCATTGTTTCGCGTTCTTTGGTTCGATCAAAAGGTTCTATTGTATAAGTTCCCAAGCTTTGTTATAAACAAATGCCTGTCCGGGCACGATCACCAGATGCATGCTCTCATTGGAGATTTCGACCTTTCCTGTAAATAAGGCAATCTTCGCTAATTTGTCTTCTTCAAAAGCATGAACATTAAATGAAGTTCCTAGCACTTTCACATCAAATTCACCAGCCTGGATAATAAATGGTTGGTCGGCATTATGTGCAACATCAAAGAAAGCTTCACCTTTTAGTGCAACCTTCCTTTCGCCTTCAGTAAATCTCTGAGGATAATTTAATGTCGAAGTAGGGCCTAATCGTACTTTTGTTCCATCCATCAACTGCATGTTCATGAACTTACCTGCAGGCACTTTTTGTTCTAAAAATTCCACTGTTGCCATTGGGGATTGCAGCGGAACCTGTCTTTGCTGGTAGAAAAAGATTGAAATACCCAAAACAACCAGACATGCTGCGGCATAGGGCAACCATTTGCGAAACTGAAATAAGCGGTTCACATGCCATTCATCAATCGCTTGAGACAGACGCAATCTTTCCGTTGCAATCTCTTCCTCAGACGGCATAGTCTGAAGCTGTAAAATCAACGTTTTACTTTCTAGGATCAAATGTTCATATTGCGGATTTTCTGCAATCCATTTTTGCCAGTAAATGAAATTTTCTGATTCCGGATCCAGACAATAGTCAATAAAAGAAGGATCACAGATGAGTTTTTCTATAATAGGGTTAACCATTGTTTTTCATGCATTTTAAGAGTAGTGCATGAAACCTTCGAATTTTACCTATTTTATTTATAATAATTTAAAATAAAAATCAAAATAGGCGTTAAATTACCTTTCAGGCTCTTTATGGCTTCGTAAATAACGTTATATACGGTCCGAACGGCCGCATTTTCCTCGGTTGCAATCTCTTCATAGGACTTGTTCTGAAAAAATTTCAGATCTATGTAGTGGCGCTGTTTTTGGTGAGCTTAGCCAGTGCAGCATGCAGCAACTGCTCTTTCTCGATGATTTCCTCTACCTTTATTTTTTGATCTTCCACAGATTCCTCAAAAGGTTCATTTAGTATACTCTCCAGCGAAGACTGTTGCGATTTAAGTTGCCGGTATATAATCCTCTTCAACCAAACAAAGACATAGAATTTAGGATCTTTGATTTCCTGCGGTAGGCGTTCATGCTTTTCCCAAAGTTCATAAAATAGAATATGGATCGATTCCTTTACGATTTCTCTATCTTTACCGATAACCATACCATACTGGAACAGAGACCTATAAATAGCATCATAGAAAACAAAGAAACTTTTCTTATCCCCTTTTGTAATATTGACCCAGTGCGTTTTCATTTTCGAGGTCGCTAAGATACTATATTGTTTAGATTAATTCCAAATAAAAAACAACATAGTCCTTCAGCTCAAGTCTTGGATATAATGGATTCATATTTAATTGCAAATCTTATTCCTTTTGACGATCGATATTCACAAACAATCACGCATACGGAAATTCTTAAAAACTACTGCTTTGGGTATAGCCATAAGGATGAATTTACAAAAAGGAACACGCTACCATATATTTGTTTTTTGTAACTTTGAAAAATGGAAAAGACACAATCAATCGAAGATTTTTATAAAACCAAACTCAATTGGGTACCTGACAATATCCGAAAAGAGATTGGCCATTTCAATGTATTCAGGCTTGATGATTTTGTTGGCAGCCATGCTAAACCAGTTCCATACATCAGAAAAGACTATTATAAAATCAGCTTGATCATTGGTAAAAACAAAATTTATTATGCCGATAAGGAAATCGAGATAAAAAAACAGGCACTACTATTTGCCAATCCTCAGATTCCCTATAATTGGGAATCTCTCGATGACGAGCAGTCCGGTTTTTTCTGTGTATTTACACCTTCATTTTTTCATCATTTTGGTAACCTAAGAAATTATGAAGTCTTCCAGCCCAATGGAACCCCTATTTTTGAACTGAGCGACGAACAAAGCGAAAAGATAAAACATATTTACCTGAGTATGTTCGAAGAGATCGATTCCGATTATATACACAAGTACGATGCATTGCGGAACCTGGTATTTGAAATTTTACATCAGACCTTAAAAATGCAACCCGCAAAAAAGATTGAAAAACAGGAAATCAATGCCTCACATCGTATTGCTATTTTATTTTTAGAATTACTGGAAAGGCAATTTCCCATTGAAGATGCAAGACAAAGAGTTCACTTCCGTTCCGCATCAGATTTTGCAGGTCAATTGGCTGTACATGTCAATCATTTGAGCAGAGCAGTAAAAGAAATCACACATAAAACGCCAACTCAAATCATTGCCGAACGATTGCTCCAAGAGGCTAAAGTTCTTTTAATCCAAACCGATTGGAACGTTTCTGAAATTGCATTTGCATTAGGCTTTACCGAGGTGACCCATTTCAATAATTTTTTCAAAAAACACTTAGCTATTAATCCGACTCAATTTCGAAATGTTAGAATTTCGTAAGGTATTGTTAGCTTTTCGTTATCCCTTCCCTCATCGTCGCCCTACATTTGTGTTATCATAAAAATCAAAACGATGGAAACACAAAGTATGGTTAGTAACAGGAGCCTCGAAAGGTTTAGGCTTATCATTAGTAAAAAAATTACTACAAGAGGGATTTCGGGTAATTGCAACATCACGGAACACGCAACCATTAATCAAAGAAATCGGCGCTATATCGAATCTATTCCTTCCGATAGAAGTAAACTTATCCGATAACGAGGATGTAAAAAAGCAATTGCAACAAGTATCGCACATTTTGGGCAACTGGATGTTGTTGTCAACAATGCGGGCTTTGGACAGATAGGCACCATAGAAGAACTAACGGACGGGGAATCAAGAAGCAGTTTTGACATCAATGTCTTTGGCACCTTGAATATCATTCGAAACGTAATGCCCCATTTACGTCAAAATAAATCGGGACATATTTTTAATATCGCTTCAATAGGTGGTTATTCAGGTGGATTTGCAGGTTGGGGTATTTATTGTGCCACAAAATTTGCTGTTGCAGGTTTAACAGAAAGTTTAGCTGAAGAAGTAAAAGGTTTCGGAATAAAAGCAACGGTTGTCTATCCGGGATATTTTCGCACCGATTTCCTTGCTAAAGGATCGGTCAAAACACCGCAGCATACCATAGCAGATTACGAAGCAGCCCGCCAATCTGAACAAGCACACTTGAATGACATTGATGGCAATCAGCCCAATGATCCCGAAAAAGCGGCCGATGTACTAATCGCGATAAGCAAAACAGAAAATCCACCGGTGCATTTGTTCTTAGGTAGTGATGCCTATGACGTCGTCTACAAAAAAATGGATTTCATCACCCATGATGTTGAACAATGGAAAAGTTATACCCTCTCAACCGCATTGTAGTGATGTTCTAAGGAATGAATGAAACCTTCAAGGATATTTTTCAAAATAATGCAGATATAATAGCAAGATTCTAACCTTCAAGAGTGCTTTGAAAAGAGGCTGATGGATACAATAAACTGTCCCAAAAATGGTTGACACTTTTTGAGATCAGTCCGAATGGTCATCAGTCTTTTTTCTTACGCTACCCCGTTAGCATCTTGTCACATCATCTCCCATTTAATTTTCACGTACCACACTTCGGTTTTTCTCATCTTCAGCAGCATTCACTTTCTTCGTATTTTTAATCGAACCTCCAAAACTATAAGTAAGATTCAGTTTCACCATACGCGTTTCAATATGATTACGCCAGTTCTGCTGTATTGGCCCACTATTTTGTTGGAACTTATTCTTATATGAATTAAAAACATCCATCACATTAAGTTGCACAGAAGCACGTTTCTTTAGAAACTGTTGCCTTACTCCTACTGTTAAATAAGCAAAAGCTTCATTGCTGATGTTTCGTTCCACACTTTTACCTCGATAATTAAAAAGGAATAAAAAAGAGAAGTTTTTATGAAGCAAAAAACTATTATAAGAAGTGGCGGAGATGCTATAACGGCCATCAGTCTGAAGCAAAATACCATCAAACTCTCCTTTAAACGGGCGCTTCGACAAGATCGCATTAGAACTGGTGTACCACCACGGTAATACCTGCTTGCCATACATCGCCTGAAGCGTAAAGTAACCTGCATGATCCGCATTTCCCGGTAATGTTGTGACTACAACATCTTCCACTGGCACAGTTATATTGGTAAAATCATCTACACTGTAACTGTAAGTAACACCTGCGTAAAACGCATTTTTGTACCCGTACCACAAGTCAGCATTATAAGCCAGTACAGGTCGTAATGCAGGATTTCCTTGTTGCAGGTTATTACTGTTAATGATCCGGATCAGTGGATTTAAACTTTCATAACCAGGGCGTTCAATCCTTTTATTGATCCCGAGACTAAGATTATGATTTTTAGTTAGCTTATAGTCAACGTGAACCGACGGAAAAGGATTAAAGTAATTTTTATTAAAGCTGTTCTTTCCAGATTGCTCCTCTCCCTGTCCATACGTATACTCACCCCTGATACCCAGTTGGTATGAAAATTTTTCACCAGTAGCACCATATGTCAAGTAGAGAGCCGAAATGTTTTCCTGATAATCAAATAGATCGTTCTGATGGCTTGCCCCTTCCCGGAAATCATTACTATTGTCGGAAAACACAAAACTCGTTTTCATTCCCATCTCGAACTGACGCCCTTTACCCAAAGGCTGTACATAATCCGTTTTAAAAGCATATACATGAAGGATACGATCTTGAGCAATCACGCTCGGCTGATCATCGAAAGGATCGAAAGAAACTGTTCTATTATTTTGATCATTATAGTTTGCATAGCGATAATAATCCAGATCCATTGTTAGATCCCTTCCCGCAGTATCGATCTGATGTTGCAGACGCAGTCCGGTCGAAAAGTTACCTGCATAAACAGCAACGTCGTTGCTAAACACAGAAAGTGACTTACTTTTAGCAATAACATCCACTTCTTCAATATGCGCTACTCCATCCCGCCACGATGTTTGAAAACCAGGCTTAACAGAGGCAGATAAAGTAGTACGCTTGGATAAATAAAAATCCATTCCCAAGTTGGGTGTGTAGTTGGCAATAGCCCTCGTGCTCTTCATTTTCGATATCGACTCCCCAACAACTGTCCCCGCATCATCTAAAAATTGGTTGCAATGTCCGTGTTGTAAAAATACTTATTGTAATTATAATCCAGATTCAGCAGCAGATTATAACCTTTTCCTTTATAATTGAGATTGACACCACCATTCGCTTTTCCATAAGTCCCTTTCCCAGCTCCTGCATAAACATTACCATCTAGACCGCCTTTGTAACTACGTTTTCGGATGATGTTGATGATGGCACCATTTCCGGCCGCATCATATTTAGCAGAAGGTTGACTAATCAATTCAACTTTTTCAATTGCTGCCGAAGAAATACCCTTCAGCAGACCAGACAATGCATCTGCCGAAAGTGCGCTCACTTTACCATCAATATAAATCTGAACCGATTTGCCGTTTAGACTAATTAGGTCTGATGCATCAACAGTAACCCCCGGCAACTGATTCATAACCTCCATTAATGGAGCTCCGGAACCAAGACCATTCAGATTGACGATCACTTTATCTGCCCTCCTTTCGATAAAAGGAAGCTTTGCATCAACCGTCACAACACCTAACTGTGTCGGTTCAATTTGGAGTGCAATACTCCCTAGGTTTATACTCGATACCGCAGTAACTTCAAAAGTTACAGTATAAGCTGACCTATAACCCATGCTCTTCACTTCAATCAAATATTTACCAGATGCGATTGCAAAACCAAAATTTCCCAAACTATCTGCCAATACCGTCTTTACCGTGTTTGAATCAAGACTATTTTTTAAACTAACCTGAGCATAAGGTATAAATATATTCTTTTCATTAACAACAGCTCCAAACACATTATTCTTTCTTTCCTGTGCATGAGCAGACATCAAACTGCATAATAGTAAGCCTAAATAGCTATAAAATCGAGTGGATTTAAAAATCAGATTGCCGATCATGTTTGGTATAAATTGGTATACCCAAACATACAACTAACAAACTAGTTATACAACTAATTTATTAGTCATCACAACTAATAATGTAATAAATAAATATAAACTACTGATTATCAGGATTAAAATTTATATTCATATGATAAAGAGATCGAACACGAAGACTATTTTGGACTGCTGGTTGCCAGTTCGGACTTAAAGAAATAATACGCAGGGCCTCGCTGTCCACTATAGGACTTAATCCATTTTCAACTTTTTCATGGGTCACTTCACCATTAGCTTCGACAATGAAACTCACTGCTACTTTTCCCCTTTCATTTGAGACCTTTTTTGAATTCTGAATCAAACTACTAAAAGCGTCAACCCCGCCAGGAAAAATAGCAGGCTGCACCCTACTGTCCGAATCCATCGCACTAAAATTTGAAATCTTCCACGAACATAGTACCACAACAAGCGCGGCCATAGGCACAAGCCCAATGTATTTCCATAAGTGTTTAACGCTGGACTTCTTGCACTGAAGCATCCTGATCCGGGCTTCCAGTAAGGAAGGATTATAAAAAGTATTCGTCAGCACCGGTCCAACTTTAAAAGATTTCAGAAAAAGAGTCATTGCATATTGCTTAGTGCTGCCGGCATATTTGACAGCATGTTCATCCGCGAGATATTCATGAACAAACTTAAGACTCTTCGATAACAATATATGAGCGGGTTGAACCAAAAAAATACGGCAATCAATTCGACAAAAATGATATCCAGTGTATGTAACTGTTTAACATGAACCTCTTCATGCGCATTTATTGCGTCAAAATCCGATAGATCTGGATCAATAACTTTAGTTCTCCAGAATGAAAATGCTCTACCGATCTCCTGCGAATGCAAATGATTTTTTATAACAGCAAGTTTTATGACCAGCCATATAGCACTGCAGCTAACGCCAGTCCAGTATAAAACAGAAAACAGGTGAATTTGTATCTCCGCGACAGAAACCAGCTTATCTTTAGCAATAAAAGATAAAGGAATTTCCATCAGCACCATTTGTGGTAAGCCAAAAAGCGCCGAAAGGTTCAGCAATGGGAGCATCATCGATAAACAAAGTGTTGCTAACAAATAAATTCGATTCCATAAAAAGAAAGTCTCACGTTTGAGCACCAATTGATAAAACATATAAAAATGGTCATCGCGATACTCGACCAAATGAAGTAGAGCTGGTTTTCCACAGGACTTAGTCTTTAATTTTATCAATCATCTTAAGTAACTGTTCAGCATCCTTTAAGTCAATTTTCTTTTCATTAACAAAAAAGGAGAACATATCCTGAATAGAATTGGAGAAGTAATTGTCCAAAAATTTATCGGCCTCGAAACGCATATACTCCTCTTTTGAAATCAACGGATAATAACGGTGAGTTTTACCAAAAGCTTCGTAAGCCACTGCACCTTTTGTCTCCAAAATACGGATCATCGTAGACACGGTGCTATAAGCAGGTTTTGGTTCAGGCAATTCCTGTATGATTTCTTTAACAAATGCTTTCTCTAATTTCCACAGCACCTGCATCAATTGGTGTTCTACTTTGGTAAATTCTACTATTTCCATTGCTGATTCTTTTATACTCAAATATCAGCTAAATAATTAGTTATCACAACTAAAAGACAACTAATTATCCAGCAGACCGAAATCTCATGACACTATGAGATTTCGATCCGCTTATTTTAATACTGTTTCTGTTTTGTCCAGAAAATTATGAACAGCATCTTTAATATCAATGCCCGATCTTTCTGCCAATACGATTAACCACCATATATTTTCCCCTAGTTTATGTTCCAGCTCAGCTTCCGATCCCACTTTTGGCCAGCGTAGTTGTTGCGACATAATGTCCCGTCCGACCAACCCAGCATCAGTTAAATAAGCTAAAGCATCTTCTTCCACAGTCCATTCGCTGCCATGATGGGTCATCTCCAACTCGTGGTATTTTTTCCTGATAGTTATTGAGCGACGAATTATTTCGTCAAAATTATCTTTTTCCATGCTTATATATGTTTATACTACTGCGTAAAATCGGACATTACATACCGTATTTGGCCATTCTTAAATTTGAAATCAAATATTTCAACGATTCTACATTCGTGGAAACCTTCTGTATCTTGCTCTTCAAGATACGCATTATTATATTGTCCAAACCTTAGACCTATTTCTTTTGTGAAATGTCTCTTTCTAAAATAGGATCATTCGAGTGCTTATGCGAAATAAATAGTTTTCCTGTAATTTTATCAATTTAAAGATATTCAGGTACTTGTTCCAAAGCGACATCGTCAATATGGTTTAAAAACTGAAAATAATCTTCCATTATCTCTTTTCCAATTCTTTGTTTTTCTTGATTAATCACTCTCAATAAACATAAGCTCAAATATAGTTCAGCGACATATCGGGTGACATTTTCTGATAAATACAATATAACAAAGAACTGATAAGCCTTTTCAAGGTAATTATATTAAAAACAAAATAAAAAATATCTTATCCATAAATATTTATTAAATTAGATTTTAAATATCAACATATAAGTAGGTAAAACATCCTACTTGAAATAAGGTGAAAAGAAACGAAAAATTAGGTGATGTATAAGTGGCGATCAGGGGCGTTTTTCAAAAAGAAACGCCCCTTTTTTAGATCATGCAAGAAAGATATGGGGAGATATCAGGATAGATTTACAGATCAATTATATAAATTTTAAACTTTAATTATGATAAAAAACACAATCAAATTAGGCTGATAGCAGTCATCGCCCTCTTTTCATCCTGTCAAAAACGATAGGCCCTATCGAAACCATCCCGGTTGATAGTTTAGCGATCAGCTACGATACCATCCAGGTTTTTAATGAACTGCCTCGGGAGTCAAAGAATCTAAAAGACTTGGGCAATCATTTCCAGCATCAGATTTTACCGCTACCGGGTTTTACGTAGCACCAAGTGGTACATTATCCATTTATGTAGACCAGCTGGAGGACGGAACAGGTATCCCCACCTTATTAATAGGCACCTATTCACGCTATAAAGACAAATGGAATCCGACAGTTGTTCCGCTGACACAGGGCCTCAATACCATTCAGGCAGATCAGTACGGTGGTTTGTTGTATATACGGTATAATGCCAATGACAACAGCACACCTAGCGGTAAAGCACGGGTTGAATTTAGAGCAGGACATAAACCTGTTCCTCATTATGTGTTGGGAAAAACTACCAATGCACAATGGCAGGTCATGCTGAATACCTGGACCGAAGCACCCGATGTGTTATTAGAAAGCGAAGAGACCATGTTAGTCGCTTCCCGCGCAAAGGCCTTAGACCACAGACTGGAAAATCAAGAACAGCTCATGCAGACATACGATGAAATTGTCAAAGCAGAATATGCGATCAGTGGTATAGACGGTTCAGCGGCACAGCATGATGAGAATATCCATAAAATATTAATGACCGAGACCGATAATGCAGACTATTTCATGGTTGCCACCTGGTATCGGACTGCTTACTACACCTCCACAATGAATACACTACTCACAGTAACCGGTGCTAGAAATGACGGCTGGGGTCCGTGGCATGAACTGGGACATATGCATCAGCAGTCTGCCTGGACATGGGAAGAATTAGGTGAAACCACCGTTAACATTTATTCTTTGGCTGCGGAACGAAAAATGGGCGCTCAAAACTCGAGGCTGACCCGTGATAACGTATGGACAGAGGTCATGGACTATCTCATCATTCCTTATGCTGAAAAAGATTTTAATGCATCAAGTACCAGCGTATTTGCGCGCTTAGCCATGTTCCAGCAACTCTGGTTAGCATTTGGAGATACTTTCTATCAAACTTTGCACAAAGAAACCAGAATAGAGCAACCTAATGTGACGACAAGAGCACAGAAGATGCGCTATTTTATGTTAAAAGCATGTACAATTTCAGGTAAAAATCTAAGCGGTTTTTTTCGCAAATGGGGACTTAAAGTCGATGAATCAGTATATACAGAAATACAGAATCTCAATTTACCTACGCCTACTGAGGATCTTACGACTAAGACCGATGATCCTAATTGGGAAAATAAGTGGCTCGTGATCGATTACACCAATCAGGAAACCGGTGCAGAAAATGGAAGGGCAGCGAATATAATTGATGGCAATGCCAATACATTCTGGCATTCACGCTGGTCCAGCAATCCCGAAACATATCCCTATTTTATTACAGTAGATATGAAAACCAGCAAAACGGTTTCCGGCTTTACGCTTACCCAAAGAAATGGTTCTCGTAAAGTAAGAGAAATTGAAATTCAGGTGAGTCAGAACAACGCAGACTGGAACAGTCTAGGAACATTTACCCTGCAGGAAAATAGTGTACCACAAAACATTGACTTACCATCAACCCAATCCTTCCGTTATTTTAAACTTGTTTTCAAATCCGCATTTGATTTCACCCAAAATGCCGCCATGGCAGAAGTATCGGTTTATTAAACGCTGAAATTATATTTTAATGTGATGCACAACCATACATTAAGATCAAAAGTAATAGCATAAAAGGGATTGATGGAAAAAATTATCATCAGTCCCTTTTTCATAATCTTTACTAACTCGAACGTAAATATTGCCCTCGATACCTCCTTTATAATTTTTTTGTGTTAAAATAGTGATAATCGCAACATTTCCTTCCAAATCATATTTAGCAGAACCATTCACAAATGAATTCTACTATTTCTATTCTGCCGAATTTTGCCGTTTATGCTAACAATAAAATAAGCTTTTCAGTACGTACTCCTAAAACATTGCGTCTTGGCTTCGTCAAGATACTCTTCATATCACCCGACGAGTATTTTTGTCATGTATAAATCTTTTTGAGAAAAAAATTTTAGAATTCAATTCATTAATCGTAATATTGCGATATACAAAATCATCAAACCATGGGCGCTACAAAAACGATTCACTTTACCGACCAGCAAAATAATATTGCTAACATTGCGAAAGCACTTGGTCACCCTGCTCGTATTGCCATTATCGAATACCTATTGAAAGTAAATGCCTGTATCTGTAGCGATATTGTTGACGAATTACCACTTGCGCAATCCACAATTTCACAGCATCTGAAAGAACTAAAAAATGCGGGATTAATAAAAGGGAATATCGAAGGAACATCCATCTGTTACTGCATTGATGAAAAAACTTTCGGGATCCTAAAAGCCTATTTTGGTAATATAATCCTATCCGTAAACAATCAAAAATGCTGCTAAGAACTGCTTAAGGCTAATGCCTTTTAAAAAATAACTTAATTTTTTTTACACACAACTATCGTAATATAACGATATAATAAAATAGAAATACTATGAAATTATCAGAAATCAAACAAATCCTTCCAACATTAGAAAATGTTGAATTTCAATTAGAAGATGGAACTTTTGTAGCAGAACATTTCCACGTAACCGAAGTCGGTCAGATCAATAAAACTTTTATTGATTGCGGTGGCGTTACGCGCACCGAAAATACTGTAAATTTCCAATTATGGAATGCCGATGATTATGAACACCGTTTGAAACCAGGAAAACTGGCGCACATCATCGAACTCTCAGAAACAAAACTAAATATCGGAGATCATGAGATTGAAGTAGAATATCAAAGTGGTACAATTGGAAAATACGGATTAGCATTCAATGGTAAGAATTTCGTCTTAACGAACAAAACCACAGCCTGTCTAGCACAAGATGCATGTGGCATTCCAAACCCTTTGCAGGTAGTCGATGCAAACAGTTGCACACCAGGTTCTGGCTGTTGTTAATCAAAAGACCGATATGAACACAAAACTAGTAAATACCATTTCGGATATACTCAAATCAGCAATTAATCAAGGGCGCAAATCTACTTTGCAACCCTTGATTGACTATATCCAGGGTAAAGTTACAGCTGACTCAGCTATCAACATCAATTTTATCTGTACGCATAATTCACGTAGAAGTCACCTTTCTCAGGTGTGGGCACAGATCGCGGCTGCACATTACCAAATACCAAACGTAACTTGTTATTCGGGAGGTACTGAAGAAACCGCACTGTTTCCTAAGATTGTAGAAACATTTGAAAATGCAGGCATTGAAGTCAATATCATTTCTAATACGTCGAACCCGGTTTATGCACTCAAATACGATAAAAATATACTACCGATAATTGGATTCTCTAAAAAATACGACTCCCCTTTCAATCCTGAATCAAATTTTGCAGCTGTTCTAACCTGTTCACAGGCAGATGGCGGATGTCCTTTTATTGCAGGAGCAGAAA
>NZ_ASZT02000011.1:0-64263 GCF_001006065.1 Sphingobacterium sp. IITKGP-BTPF85 | reverse complement strand
AAACTGACTAAACAATGTTTTATACCTAAATTAATGTATAATTTTGTATATATTTGGTATTGAGGAGTGTAAGAGGATTTGAAAACCAAATAACTATTTAAACCAATGGCAATTCAAGAGAACGGTCCTAATGGACCTTTTAAAGGTAAAGTAGGTTCAGTATATGGCTATAAGCTCAATGGTCAAAATATTATAAGAGGTGCTCGAAATAAAAATAGAAAGCCTCCAACCGAAGCTATGTTAATGAATCAGCAGAAGATGAAGGTTGCGAATAATTTTATTGTATCTGTAAAAGCTTTAATGCAGTATGGCTATCGTCATCTAGCTCCAAAGGGAAGTATAGTCGGACCATTTCAGACAGCGCAACAACATATCTTAAAGGACACGATGGAGCTGGATGCTGATTGCCAATATTATGTTAATGTTGAAAAAGTTTTTGTATTTAGAGGTCCGCTTTCTCCTCCGACAGGTTGTTCTGTTGAAAGGCATGGCAAAATGTTGCATATGAAATGGATCGTTAATACCGATTATAAGGATAAAATGTACAAAATGAGCTTCGCATTATTTAACACAAAAGAATTTATGCAACTTGACATCGGTGTCGCTGAGGTTAATCAAGGCTCTTGTACAGTACCATTAATTGGATCTTTTGACGAGAAAACTCCCATTCACGTATATTTTGGAATATGGGATTCGTACCTTGATTTAAATTCCGATTCGGTGTATTGCGGTATAGTTGAGTAGGAATTGCTCTTTGGTTTGACTATTTTTAAAGCATGAAAGATTTAAAAGCCGTATTTTTTGATTTTGATGGGACATTGGTGGATTCTGAACGTTTTTATTTTGAAGCATGGAAGCCAATTCTTAAGTATCATTTTTCAATTGATTTAGATTTTGAGACTTGGATTCAACATTTTGCAGGACATACTTTAGCGCGTAATCTATTGACGATGAAAGAGCTCTGGGACGTAGAGGTAAAAGAAGAATTTATGTGGAGAACCACCAGGGAAAATTATGCACAACAAGATATGCTGAGTATACCCCTAATGCCCCATGCAAGAGAATTGATTCATTTTTTGGTTGAACAGGATATTCAGATCGGATTAGTGACTTCTAATTTTAGGCCAACTGTAGATCGCATGTTGACACATTATGATTTACATGAGCATTTTTCCTGGTTTGTAACACGTGAAGATGTTGTTAATCCAAAGCCTAATCCATCTTGTTATGAAAAAGCATTACAGTTATCGGGCTTTAATAGGGAAGAGGTCGTTGCTATAGAAGATACTGCAACAGGCGCGAGAGCGGCAATCGATGCCGGATTGAAGTGCATTGCTGTCACCAAACAAAAAGCTGAGCGTGATCGTCTGGATTTTGCAACCTATCTTTTTTCAGACTTAAAAGAGGTTAATGCTATCCTGAGGTAGTTTTTTGCATTTTTGTTACAAAAAATTAATCGTTTTAGCTTTGTTATTTTTAATATTATCTTTAATATTACAGCAGTAAGAACACCTTATTATGATGAATCGAAGAACCCTTGTTAAGCAATTGTTTATTATTGCGGGAGGAATTGCTCTATTGCCATCTTGCCTTCGTGAACAAGGAGGGGCATCTATTGTGCTCCAAAATATTAAGTTATCTCCAACAGATGAAGATTTCTTAGCAAAATTAGCTGAAATACTGATCCCTAAGACAGACTCTCCTGGTGGATTAGAGCTGAACTTACATCTGTTTGTAATGAAAATGGTTGATGATTGTGAAAGTCCAGAAAACCAACAGGTATTTGTAAAGGGCATGCAGGCATTAAAGGACAATTCCGAATCGCAGACTTCAGAGGATCTTTTAACCTCGATAACAACTTTGGAAGGTCAAAAGGAGGGAGATGAAGTTGCTTTTTTTAAGATATTCAAAAATCGGGCTATTCAAGGATATTTAAATTCTGAATACGTGATGAAAAACAAGTTGATATACAAATTGATTCCTGGGCCTTATCAAGCTGCGGTAAAATTGAAAGCGTAAATGGCAAATATTAATATAGACAGTCAAAAAGATAGAACCTACGATGCAATTGTGATTGGATCGGGGATTAGCGGTGGTTGGTCTGCGAAAGAATTGTGTGAAAAGGGATTAAAAACTTTGGTATTGGAGCGTGGCCGTGATGTCAAGCATATCAAAGATTATCCGACAACCAATATGAATCCCTGGGAATTTGAACATCGTAATGAGATGCCTTATGCGATCAAACAGGAGAATCCGATCGTTAGTAAATGTTATGCTTTTCATGAAGATGCTGCTTCATTTTTTGTAAAAGATAAAGAGCATCCTTATGTGCAAGACAAACCTTTTGATTGGATTCGTGGTTACCAGGTAGGTGGCAAATCGTTGTTATGGGCAAGACAGACACAGCGTTGGTCGGACTTGATTTGAAGGCCCAGCCCGCGATGGTTTTGCTGTTGATTGGCCGATTCGATATGCCGATTTAAAGCCATGGTACGATTACGTTGAAAAATTTGCTGGGATTGCAGGGGATAAGGATGGTTTGCCGGAATTGCCTGATGGCGAATTTTTACCGGGCTATCCACTTAATATGGTTGAAAAATATTTCAAACAATCTATTGCAGCCAAATATCCTGAACGGAAGGTAATTTCGGCACGTTGTGCACATCTTTCGAAGCCTAATCAGATTCATTTTGATCAGGGACGTGTGCAATGCCAAAACCGTACATTATGTCAGCGTGGCTGTCCTTTTGGAGGCTACTTCAGCTCCAATGCGGTGACATTGCCATGGGCAGCAAAAACGGGTAATATGACCTTGCGTCCTTTTTCAGTGGTACATTCGATTTTATATGATGAGCAAAAAGGGAAAGCTGTTGGCGTTCGTGTTATAGACACCAATACGAAGGAAGAAATCGATTTTTATGCGCGCGTTATTTTTGTTAATGCGGCGGCAATTAATACAAATTTGATTTTATTGAATTCTAAATCAAATCGTTTCCCGAATGGATTGGGTAATGACTCCGGTGTATTGGGCAAATATGTTGCTTTCCATAATTATAGTGCCCGGATTTATGCGGAGTATGAAGGATTGCAGGACTATACAACGGAAGGACGAAATCCTGCGGGCGGTGGTTATATTCCACGGTTTAGAAACTTGCATAAGCAGGAAACAGATTATCTCCGCGGATATGCCGCAGGTTTTGGGGCATATCGGGGTAAAGACAGTGACCGAAGCGGAGCAGGTGAATCGTTAAAAAATAACTTATTGAATCCAAAGCTTGGAAATTGGCAGGTTGGCTCTCACATGATGGGCGAAACTATACCAAAAGAGTCTGGACAGGTAACCTTGGATACAAAGAAAATGGATGATTGGGGAATTCCTCTACTCCATATTGCTGTCGATTACGATGATAATGATGCAAAGATGAAGAAGGATTATCTCGATACAATGGAGGATATGTTCCAGACTGCTGGGTTTACAAATATCCGACGTGATGACGGTAACCAGGCTCCAGGTCTTGATATTCATGAGATGGGTGGAGCACGAATGGGATTGGATCCTAAAACATCAATGCTGAATAAATGGAATCAAGTTCATTCGGTACCCAATGTATTTGTTACAGACGGTGCAGCGATGACTTCCACTTCTACACAAAATCCTTCTCTGACATATATGGCTTTTTCGGCCCGTGCAGTGGATTATGCTGTAAATGAGATGAAAAAAGGAAATATATAAAAAATTTTAAAGATTAAGTTTTTTGAAAAAAAACTTAATCTTTAAAATTAAAGCACTAATTTAAACCAATCTTAATTATCACAAATTAAGATAAACCAAACCAAATATCTTCACATCCGGTTTATGATACGGCTTAAGGAATGATATTTACAATTTATTTGCTAAAACGATTAAACAAATTATGATATGATGACCAATTTATGTTCGAAACTAAAATGAAAAACTGAATACCCTTTTATCCATTATAATTAACAAACTGAAGTAATAATTTTGTCTGAGTGTCTTTGAAAGGGAATTCTAGTACAATAATTTTTACTCTAAATAGCTAAAACGATTAAACTATTATCAAGCTAAGGATACCTATGCTTGAAATTTTAGATGTACTGGCTATATACGTTGTATAATTAAAAACCAATAAGCAAACATGTTTCTTCTTTTAAACGGTTGAAACAAATAAATAAATCTAAAATCACTTTAAAAATTATGAACAAATTTGACGCAAGAACATTTTTGCAGTTGAAGAAAAATTCTAAATTGTTTTTTTCTTTAGCTGTTATTGCTGGATCTATGCAACAGGTAAATGCCTCGTCCGCTACTTTGTCGGGGTATGCGCATGTATCAAAAGCAAAAGAACTTGTTGCTAAGCAAGGACAGGTTAGTGGTAAAATTGTGGACAGTAGCGGAAACCCAGTTTCGGGTGTAACGGTTTCTGTTAAAGGAACTTCTGTAGGTACCCAGACTTCTGAGACCGGTAGCTTTAGTATTAATGCGAAAGTAGGGGATATGCTGGTCATATCTTCAGTTGGATTTAAGACCGCGGAGACAAGAGTAAGTAGTACCTCAGGTTTAACCATTCGATTGGAATCTGCCGCAGATGTGCTGGATGAAGTCGTGGTAGTCGGTTATGGTACTATGCGTAAATCGGATGTGACAGGATCTATTGCAATGGTGAAAGGTGCTGATATGATTAAAGATCAGAACTTTAGTCCATTGGACAATTTAAGAGGGAAAGCATCGGGAGTAAATATTTTCTCCAATTCCAGTCAACCTGGTGCCTACGGTAATAAAGTGATCATACGTGGTATGGCTACGATTAATTCTTCATCAAATCCACTATACGTAGTAGATGGTGTGGTGATGGAAGATTTTCAATTATTGAATCCCAATGATATTGAAAGTATTGAAGTATTGAAGGATGCGTCTTCTGCCGCAATTTATGGTGCCCGTGGTGCCAATGGGGTAATCCTAGTAAGTACTAAGCGCGGTAATAAAGATGGCCGACGTACGATCAGTTACCAGGGATCGGTAGGAATAAGTACTCCACAGCGTTATATGGATCTTTTAAATGCGCAGGAATGGACAGATGCATTTATGATAGGTTTAGAAAATGAAAATAAATATCAAGGAAAAACCTGGGATTTGGATCGTTCAAAATGGTTTAATGATCCGGATTACTTTGACGCTACAGGTAAACCATTATATGATACCGATTGGCAAAAAGAAGCAACACGTACAGCTATATCGCAAAATCATCAGTTGAATTTGCAACAGGGGGATGATAAATCTTCAGTAGGAGCTTTTCTAAATTATACTGATCAACAAGGTATCGTCAATAGTACCTATAGTAAACGTTTGAACGGAAAGTTAGCGTATGATTCTAAACCGACTTCTTGGTTGTCCACTGCCGTTAATTTAAGTGTGAATCATACTTGGGGACAATATACGCCTGAAGATGGTGGTGGTCAAGATGCTCGCCGTACCATGATTGAAATGTTGCCATGGTATCCTGTACGAGATAAGCTTGGTGTATACACGAATTCTGCTTCTTCTAAAATTTCTGATGTTTTGGGTTTTGAAGGTATGGCTAATCCCGTTTCTATTTTAGAATTGCAAAAGCGGGAGCGCTATAATACACAGATTTTCGGTAATGCTGCTTTGACATTTCACCTAGCCGATGGACTAGATTTGAAAACACAATTTGGTATTGATAATCATCAAAAGAGATATAAAGGTTACTCATCTATAACATTAAATAATATTTCCAGACCAAATGGTTGGGCTGAGAGAGATCATACCAATACCTTATATTGGCAAGAGGAAACGTATTTGACTTATAATAAGCAGTTTGATAAGCATCGTATTAATGCGATGGCTGGATTGTCATGGCAAGAACGTACCTATGATTTTGATAACTCAAGAACGGAAGGTTTCTTTGATGATTTTTATGAGTCAAATAATATGGGGATCGGAATTTTACCGGCTCCTCCGGGATCAAATTCAAATAAATGGGCGATGAACTCTTATTTTTTAAGAGCCTCCTATTCTTACGATAATCGTTATTCTGCGACTATTACAAGCCGTTATGATGGATCATCTAAATTTGGAAAAAATAATAAATATGCTTTTTCCCATCAGCTGGTTTAGCCTGGAACGTATCCAATGAAGATTTCTTGAAAGGCAACGAGTCTATTAGTAACTTGAAATTTCATACAAGTTATGGTTTAACAGGTAATTCCGAGATAGATCCTTACGGATCTTTAGCTATTGTTGAGGCTGGAACAGTTTTATTGAACGGAAATAGAGCTCCTTCTTCTTATGTTAGGGCAATTGCCAATCCTGATTTAAAATGGGAAAGAACAGCGCAGTATGACGTTGGAGTAGAGTTGGGATTATTTCAAAATCGTTTAAATTTTGATGTATCCTTCTATCATAAGAAAACAACTGATTTATTATTGGCTGCTCCCGTGCCAACAGCTACAGGTTTTAGTACAGTGATGAAAAATATTGGATCTGTACAAAATCAAGGTTTAGATATGATGATCACCGGAACTCTAGTTGATAATGATAATTTTAGCTGGAAATCATCTGTAAATATGAATTATAATAAAAATAAGGTGTTAAAATTAGGTGAAAATAATGCCGATATTTTAATGAATAATTGGGTCGGTGGTGCTAATAGTGTAATTCGTGTTGGAGAAAATTTAAATAGTTTTTATGGTTACCGTAGATTGGGTGTTTATACACAAGAAGATGTGGATGCTGGTAATGCTACATTAAGCCAAGTTGGTAGAGCTAAACGTACAACTGAGAAAGAAATTATTGGAAAGGGAATACCAGATTGGACAGGTAGCTTTATCAATAATTTAAAGTATAAAAACTTTGATTTTACGTTAGATCTTCAGTTTGTGAAAGGTGTAGAAGTAATGCAACAATTTTACCACTCTACTTATGATCGTTTTGGAATCACGAATGGCTTAAAAGAAATTTTGACGGATGCTTACAATGGTACAAATCCTAATACCATGCAGCAAGCGATTTACTTAACCAATGGGGGACATGCTGGTCAGGATACGAATGTCGACGATTCGTGGGTAGCGGATGGATCGTATATCAGAGTTAATCTAATTCAACTGGGATATACCTTTAATCCGGATGTATTGAAACGTGTAGGGATGTCTAATTTAAGGATATATGCAAATGCTAATAATCCATTCTTATTCACATCCAGTGATTTCAAAGGATATGACCCAGAAAGTACTTCTCAAGGGACCGGGAATTTTGGTCAAAACATGACATTTTTTGCTTATCCAAGAGCGAAGACTTTCTCTTTAGGTGTGAATGTAACTTTTTAAATCGTAGAACTTATCAAAATGAAAAATAAATTAGTAATGTTGTTATTGGCCGGAGTGACACTGACAACTTCCTGTAATAAATTTGGAAGAAGATCCAAAATCAAATTTATCGTTAGAATATTATTATCAAAATGCTGGACAAGCTGAAGGTACAGTAAATTCTCTTTATCGTCGCGGCGCTCAACTGCGGACATCTTATGCAAGTAGTGCTTACATTGGTCCTACGGCCTCAGTGAGTACGATGCTAACTGGATATTTTACCAATAGCTATGAAGGACAAGAACGAATTTGTTTATTTTCGAGGGAATTGACGCGTCAAAATAATACAAACTTGATTTCAGGTACTATGAATACCATTTGGGATGAAAGTTATACAGCTATTAATATTGCTAATGCGGGTTTAAAATATATTCCTAATATCAATATGGCCGAAGCCGCTAAAAATCGTCTAATTGGAGAAACTAAGTTTTTTAGAGCTTATAATTATTTCTATTTAGTGAAAACATTTGGAGCAATACCTTTATCTACGACTCCTATTGAAACTTTGAATGATAATCTATATTTAGATCGAACACCTGCTGCAAAGGTATATGAACTAATTGAAGCTGATCTTAAAGAAGCAGTTGAGGCATTACCTGCAGCTAAATTTGCTCAAAATGGTCATAGAATCACTAAGTATGTTGCAGCAATGACTTTGGCGAATGTATATTTACAGCAAGGAAAATTTGCAGATGCTGCTACAGCAGCTAAAATTGTTGTTAATTCAGGCCATAGCATGACTGTAAATACTGATCTAGGCATGAGTAGTGCTTATAATCGCTTACGTACTACAGATGATTTGGATGAAGTGATTTACGCACAAGAATATGATGCTAATATCAGTAGTGGTAGCTGGTGGCCAACTTATGCTTTTAATTCTTCTGCTGTATCGGTATTTGATAAATATTCGATCTTTGAACGTGTTTTTGGACCAACAAAACAATTTTTGAATGTGTATGATACAAAAGATCTTCGTATTCAACCCAATCAATTTTTTCACTGGAAATATACAAATCCAATTAATGGTAAAGTTTGGGAATCTACTGATGCAGGTATTTGGTATTATTTTGATGAACAAGCGTTATTAACTACTGGTAAAGCAACAAAAGATTGGAACTTTTATCGCTACCCTGAAGCTTTGTTGATTGCCGCTGAAGCAATTGCTAAAAGTGGTAGTGTGACTGCTGAAGCAGCGGGCTACTTAGCGCAGGTTAAAGCTCGTGCAAATACAGAAGGTAAAACTGTTGCTCAATTTACTTCTGATTTACAAGGTTTATCTGTTGATCTTTTTGTGAAAGAATGTTGGATTGAACGCTTGAGAGAATTTCCATTAGAGTTCAAGATGTGGGATGATATTGTAAGGACGAAGATGTTTCCTGTTATCTCAACTACTGATGCTGGTAAAATAGATTTTGTACCCCTTATTGGTGCTAAAAATGCATCAGGTGCAGTATTTAAAGAGTCTGATCTTTTGTGGCCTATATCACCGGATGAAATTCAAAGAAATAATAAACTAACGCAAAACGAAGGTTATAAATAGCATAATGAGGCTGTCCAATCAAATTGGACAGCCTTTTTTAAGGATCTAATTATGAGAATATTTAGTTTTTACCTACTTTTTAGTATTACACTTTTGGCGAATGGTTTACAGGCACAGGAAAAAGTACACTTTGATGTTGCAGCCGCGCAGACTATGAAACAGATTTATCATTTATTTGGAAATGTTGAAAACCAGCTTCTATTGGAAAGGTTTCCTTTTGATGAGGGTTTTAAAGCCGATTATTTGAATAATACCGAACAAGCATCGCAGCAAAAGAAATATGCTTATCTATGGCCTTTTTCGGGTAGTTTTTCAGCTGTTAATGCTTTGATGGAGTTGCCGAAGAAAAAAAGGGAATATCAGAATATACTCGATCAAAAAGTATTGGTCGGCCTTGCGGGGTATCGTGATCAAAAACGTCTTCCTGTGGGATATGCATCATACTTAAATAACGCTCCTGTTTCCGATCGCTTTTATGATGATAATATCTGGCTAGGTATTGATTTTACGGATAGTTATTTGTTGACGAAAAAACAAGCGTATCTTACTAAAGCGAAGGAAGTGTGGGCGTTTGTGATGAGCGGTGAAGACGACCTACTTGGTGGTGGTATCTACTGGTGTGAACAAAAAAAAGAATCTAAAAATGCATGTTCTAATGCTCCTGCGAGTGTATTTGCGCTTAAGATGTATGAAGCAACGAACGATAACCATTATTTGGAAGAGGGCAGGAGACTTTACTATTGGACCAAAGAAAAATTAGAAGATCCTAATGATGGCCTTTTTTGGGATAATATGAGTTTAAATGGACATATAGATAAAGCAAAATACTCTTATAATTCGGGTCAGATGTTGCAAGCAGCGGCTTTATTGTACCGGTTGACTCAGGAGAAGCAATATTTGATGGATGCTCAAAAGCTCGGAGAAGCCTGTTATTCTTATTTTTTTCAAGATGTCACAGGACAAGAATTTAAATTGTTAAAAAACAGCAATCTATGGTTTCATGCTGTGATGATGCGGGGATTTATCAGTCTATTTGAACAAGATCATAATCCTAAGTATTTGGCAGTTTTTGCTAATAATCTGCAATATGCCTGGAACTATATGCGGGATGAAAAAGGTTTGTTCTATACGGACTGGACACTTAAAGATAGGAAGGAAACGAAAGGGTTGCTAGATCAGTGTGCATTTGTAGAGATGTATGCGCGACTGGCAAAACTTGGATACTAATAAAAAAATAGGCTGATTATATCAGCCTATTTTTATTAAATTATAATACATTGATTCTTTTTCCATCCCATCCCACAGCCTTGACCTGTGTTGTACCTTTTGGAGTATGAACGGTTGTGCTGGAGACGTCATTAGACCCAGCTCCTACAAATGCAATTTTTACAAGTTTATCACCTGCATAGGTTTCAAATGCTACAGCATTTTTCCAAGCGCTGTTTTGAACAATGATTTTATCTTCTCTTTTCTCGAAACCAGAACCTTCGATCCCGTTTAAGGCAGTCTATTTTTATAAATTGAAGTGCTGTTTGCAGTAATATAATGTAATACCGGTGTGTAAGGTTTCTTATACTTAGATGCATACTGTTTTACGGCTGCAATATCAGCTGCTGTGATGGTCATCTGTGCGCAGGTATAATCATCTACCCAAAGGTCAATAGGGATAAGCATTCCAGACTGTTCAAAGAAATCTGTGAGATCTAATTTTGATGCATCACATGCGTTTTTGATAAACTCGAGCTGGTAGTATGCGTCTTGTTTAGTTGCTGTTGCTGGAGCATTAATTGCTTTCGTGAAGATATCACCATAAAAGTTTTTGTTCTCCCATGAATTTCCTTTTCCTGCGACATTGAAGTACAGCTGTAATTGCCAAAGTGGAACTAGTTTTACGAAGTGATCTCCGCCCCAATCACGTGGACGTTGGCGATCCCACCTGTCTGGGCCTGCTTGTGTTAACCAGGGTTGACGGTGTACAAATGCAGATTCCATATAAGCAGTGATACGGCCTCCAATTTTAGGTTCATCATAGTCTTTTAAGCGTTCTCGTTCTAATTTGGGACTATGGCTGTTATACGTATATTGTGTCCATACGGAATAGATGTTATTGGTTACCTCTGTTGTACCTACCCATTTCATATTAGGCCTTACTTGGTTGACATGACCAAACTCATGCGCTACTCCCCAAGAATTTTTCCTAAGATTAGCCACATTTGCGACATCTTTCATGGTATTATCGTGAAATGCGGCGCCGATACCATCTGCATGCATAAATCCTTGCCAGATAACACGGCCAAACATTCTGTTCTTCGGAATTCTTTTTGTTTGTGTCAACCCCATGATTTGGTGCTGGATACCAATAATTGAATCATAAAGTTGGATCAGTTCTACGCCTTGATGGGGTGCATTTTCTTGTAATGATTTGACCGAATATGCAAGTTGTACTTGTTTTCCTACAATATCTAAGATGGGTCCAGAAGCATTTGCTAGCATACGATCCCAATCTTTATTGGTATGCTTACCTCGTTCAAATACATCATTCACTTTTCCACCTAGTATGTGAATGTTGATCTTTTTTGAAGATACTTTGTCTTCTGTGAAATATTGAATGTAAGCATTTCCTTTATTTTCAATTTTCAAAGCATTATAGCCTTCTTTTAGATTGTAGTCTTTTTGTTTGAAGTTTTTATCATCCCAGTTTGTTACGCGTAGCGCAATAGGGCTTCCATTGGTCTTTCCAACCCATACAATAGCTTCATCTCCTGCTGTGAAGAAATACCAGTAGGATTTTCATATTGGGAGTAAGGGCTTGTTTTAAGTCGCTTGCTTAGGCTATTGGGAGATTGATAATTTGTATAAGCGCGTAAACGTTTTTGAATGGGGTAAGATCCCTCTTTTAATTGTCTAGCAGTCTGCTTTAATATCAAATTATTGATATTTTCAATGTCCTGATCTCTGGCATTCTTTTTTAATTGACTGTAATCGTCTTTTGCAAATACTTGGCTATACTGTTGCTGAGCGTAAGACTGTACAGTTATTACAGTTATCAATAAAAAAGTAAATAGTTTATTCATCGTTATTGAATTGGTTTGAAGGTAATTTCAAATATAATCCAAAAGATAGCTTTATTTATAACCTTCATTTAAGACAAACGATTGTGTAATATAGGTTTTACTATTTATAATTTTTTCCATATTTCTTCGGTTACCCACACGGAGTTTGGAAGTTGATATTTCACTCTTATCTGGTGGTCTTCTTCTGTTTTGGAATAAAATAAGATATTGGTTATCCCTTGCAGTGATTTATCATATGAATAATCGATGTCTTCATATATCTGATTATTTAATGCTGTAAATCTACCTGATAATTGTTTGGATCCATTTGAACTGGTAATTATGAAGGATCGATCTGCGTTATATTCTTTTATATTGCCAAAAGAAGTTTTTCTCTTGGTACTGTGTTCTGTCCCATCGGATAGAATCCGAATGTTAGTGATTTCAAGAAGTTTCCATTTACCGACTAAAAGTTTATCAAATCCTGCTGAAACAATGACTTCTTCCAGTTGATTGGCGGGCCTTGGGATTAATTTTAAAGTTGTTATCTCGTGAGTAAGATCGCTGGTTTTTATAGTGAGCATGTTATAATTGAGATGCGATATTCGTATATTTTTACTTTGTGTATTTCCTAGACGTGCAATTCCATTTTCATCCGAAACGGTTCCATTATTTTCCTCTTCTAAAAATATACTTGCTTTGGGTATGGGGTTTGATGTTGTGGCATCAAGCAGAATAATTTTTTTTAATTGGGCTTGGCACAGATGGGTGCAACATAAGTATATAATTAAAAAGCTTAGAAATACAAGTGTGCCTGAAGGCTGTTTTTGCAATGTGGTCATAATCGTCAGGTTTAGGTTATCTACCTGTATGATTACTTTAGGTTATCTACCTGTATGACTACGACGGATTCAATTAGTTTAAAATAAAAATTCCCTTTACATAATCTGTAAAGGGAATCGCTATAATGGAATTTAGATAGTTATACGTTGACCGTAGCATCCATTTTAAAATCGTCATCTTTCAGGTGTACGATTTCCATTGATTTTTCGTAGTTTGTTGATTTCTTCGAGAAGAAGTCATGTTGCGTTGTTTCTGTATTTAGGCCATTTAAAACAATTGGGTTCACCTGCTTCACTTCAAAGATCGGATCAAATCCAAGATTCATTAATGCCTTATTACCGTTGTAACGAACATATTCTTTTACCTCTGCTGTTAAACCAACTTCGGTATAGATTTCTTCTGTATATTTCATCTCGTTATCGAACAATTCGTTCAATAAATTGATGAATTTTTGTTTCACTTCTTCTTGATTTTTTAGTTTTTTGAAGACTTCTTGTGCCATTAATCCAACGAAAACACCGTGGATAGACTCATCCGCAATAATTTTTTTGATGATATCTGCTGAAGCAACCATTTGTCCTTGACCACATAACCACAATGGTAAGAAGAAACCTGAATAAAATAGAAATGACTCAAGAAGCACTGAAGCTGCCAGTGTCATAAATAATTCTTCATTTGTTGGATTCTTTTTGTCTAATACATGGTAATAAGAGTCAATGGTGGATGCTTTGAATTGCAAAAATTTATTTTGTTCAACCCAACCAAAAATATCATTGATTTCGTTTGTAGTAGATACCGTTGTAAAAATAGTCGAATATGATTTTGCGTGGATCGCCTCCATCATACACATATACGATAATACAGCCTTATTTTGTAACGATTCTGTATGTTCGATGATTTTTGGCATTCCTGTATGGCTCTGTAAAGTATCTAACAAAGTCAATCCGCCCAATGCTTTTTTGTAGCATTCTTTCATTTCCCAGCTTAATCCTTTCCAACTATCAATATCTTTTGAAGGGATATATTCGGTATCAATCCAGAATTGTCTAATATTTTGCTCCCAAAACATCAAGGCATAATCATTATCTGGCGTATTCCAGTTTACAGCAGTATATTGTTTACTCATTATTTTACAGCGAGAATTATTGAATGTATATGTTAATAGCGCAATTCAAAAGTTTTAATAACTTTTGAATTGCTTATGGGTTTTATTTTAAATGAAGTTTATGCTGAACAAGAAACACAATCTTCAATAGATGACTTACGTGTACGCGTATAATACAATGATTTTAATCCTAATTTATGTGCATAAATGTAGTATCTAGATAGATCACGTGTATTATCCTTAGAATTTGTATGTAAAATAGTACTTACTCCTTGATCAATGTGACGTTGGATTACAGATACTAATTTAAGTACCTTGAATTGATCCATGTCATATGCCGATTTGAAGTAGAAGTAATTATCATTTGTCAAATAAGGCATTGGGTAATAGGTTGTACTGTCTCCATATTCGCGAACTTCGATGATATCCACAATCGGCATAACAGAAGCGGTTGCGTTCATGATATAAGATGTAGATTGGTTTGGTGCAATAGCCAAACGATAAGCGTGATAAATACCGTGCTCTTGAACTTCTGCTTTCAATTTTTCCCAATCTTCAATTGTTGGAATATGTACTCCTTCAAATAATTCTTTAACCTTATCTGTTTTTGGCAAATAATCACGTTCTGTATATGTGTTGAAATATGATCCATCTGCATAAGCTGACTTTTCAAATCCTACAAATGTTCTTTGACGGTCACGTGCGATTTCCATCGATGCTTCCAAAGAGTAGAAGTTCATCATCATAAAGAATGCATTGGCAAAGTCTAATGCTTCCTCCGATTCGTACATAATAAAGCTTTTCGCTAAATAACCATGTAGATTCATAGCTCCAAGTCCTACTGAATGTAATTCTTTATTTGCTTTGGCGATAGAAGGAACCATTTTGATATCTGTAACATCAGATACCATTGTTAAAGCACGCATTGCTAATTTAACAGATTCTTTAACACGCTTATTATCCATTACGGTAGCAATATTCAAGGAACCTAAGTTACATGAGATACCATATTTGATTTGATCTTCTTCTCCGTAGATATTTATTTCTGAAACTTCAGACACCTGCATGATCTCAGTACATAAGTTTGAGAATTTTACTTTACCAATGCCATTCAATGCATGAGCACGGTTGGTGTTTTCTTTGTAGAAGATATAAGGATAGCCGGACTCTTTTTGTGTCTGTGCAACCTTTACTAACATGTGACGGGCGTTGATTTTCTTCTTCTTGATATTCGGATTGGTAATCAACTCTTCGTACATTTTGTCCATATCCATTTCATCCAATGGAATGCCGTATTCCAGCATCACAGTATGTGGATATATTAAGTAACAGGCTTCATCTTTTTCAGCCAACTCCATGAATTTATCAGGAATAATGATACCTATAGAAAGGGATTTGATACGTACTTTCTCATCCACATTGATTTTTTACAGTCTAAGAACTCTTCAATGTCGGCATGAAAAATGTTTAAGTATACAGCTCCAGCACCAGGACGCTGACCCAGTTGGTTGGCATATGAGAAAGTATCTTCCATGATTTTCATGATTGGAAGAACACCTCCTGCGCGACCTTCAACTCCTTTGATGGCTTCGCCACGAGCACGAATTTTCGATATATTGAATGAAACTCCGCCTCCGATGGAAGATAATTTCATTGCTGAATCAACCGCATAGCCGATACCATTTAAATTGTCACCAATTTCATCTAAGAAACAAGAAACCAATTCTCCAGAACGTTTTTTACCTGCATTTAAGAATGTTGGTGTTGCTGGTTGATATTCTTGATTGATGAATAATTCGGCATAAGCAATTGCTTTTTCTACACCTTCGTGACGCGCTAAAAATAAAGCTACTGCTACGACACGGTCTTCATAACGTTCTAAGAACTTTTCTCCAGAATCGTCTCTTAACGCATAGCTCTGGAAAAATTTAAACGCAGCCATAAAAGAGGCAAAGCGGAATTTTTTTGCGAAAACAAAATTATAGACTGTTTCCATTTCTTCGTATGTAAACCATTCGTAGAAATTGATATAGTAATTTTGCTCAATTAAGTAATCGATTTTTTCTTTTAAAGTATAAAAGAACACCGTGTTCTTATTTACATACTCTAAAAATAGGCACGTACGGCCTCTTTATCTTTATGTAAGCTAAACTCGTCATCATGTTTAATCATGATTTCGTTGTTAAGCAATATCCAGTTTTTTGCTACCTCGTTTGCTACCATCGCAGTTGTTCTTTATGATGTCAATAAATTGGTTAATATCCTCCATTGTACCAGACAATTCAAATTTGAAAGCCAATGGGATGTCAAAGTCAGCTGAAATTTTATCAGCGGCAAGTCCAAAGTTCTGTCCCCAGTTGCGGTTCCCGCTCGAAGTGACCGAATATATTTTAGACGCGTTTGCTGTCATAAATATGCGGGTCGTTTCGGGCATTTGTCCGAAATTAGTTGTGAACGTTACGAGATGCCCCGATTCTTCAGCAATAAGATCTGTGGTTATTTTATGAGCATGCCAGCCTGTGATTTGGGTAAGCTTGTCCATAACGTTGCACATTTCCAGTTTTGCTATCGTAATAAATATGTATCATGGATTATAAAAATTTGATACCAGATTATTATTATAATGCGATCGCTCCTAATTCTTCAGGCTTAAATCCAATGATACGGTGTTGAATTTCGTCATTTTCCAAAACGATTACGGTCGGAACTGTGCGAACTTTAAATTTTGCAGCTAAATCTGGTTGGTCAAATGGGTTGATAGACTCATATTTGATACCTTTTTGATCTAGATATGCAGATACTTGCGCACAAGGTGCACAATCGTTTTTCTCGAATTTGATGATTCTTGCCATGATTATACTTAAATTTAAAAATCGCGCTTCCTAAAAGAAGGCGAGTTGAGTTGAATGATTTTAACAAGTTTGAGAAGCCTAATTTCCCAACTCTAACAAATATCATAAATTTAATTTGAAGCTGTAATTTGACTTTTCCACATTGGTGGAAAAATGATCGATATAGGGCTTTGCGCATGCGGAATATTTGTATTCGCTTGGTTATCAATATTAATTTAATGTTGATAACTTTAGAAGATAGAAAATATCTGTATTTTAAGAATCTTTTTTTAGTCTAATATTTATGTCATAAAGTGACTACACTTTCTTCGTTTAATCTAATTATTTACTATATTTTGACAGCTTATTATATTAAAATATATATATGAAAAAATTACTTTGCGGTTTACTATTTTTATTATCTCTGGAAGCCTCCGCTCAAGAGAATGTCACTTTCCAAAAACCTTCTTCTGAAATTTTAGCCTTAGCTGATTTTATACGCCCTCCACAGATACGAATGTCTAATGATCATAATTGGATCTTATTTTTATATCGACCTACTTATAAGTCTTTGGCAGAATTGGGGCAGGAAGAGATGAAGCTGGCCGGTCTTCGTATCAATCCGGCAACAAATGTTGAAAGTGCAGAAACCTTCTTTAGTAAATTTTCTTTAAAGAATTGCTGATGATAAGGAGATTACAGATTTTACAGGCATGCCTGCTAATCCTTCATTGGCAAATTTAACGTTTTCACCAGATAATACGAAATTAGCTTTTACCAATACAAATACTACCGGTACGGCTTTATTTATATTAGATTTAAAATCATTGCAGGTTAAACAATTGACATCATATGTGTTGAATACGTTATTAGATGTACCTTATAAATGGTTCCGTAATTCTGAACGTTTGTTGATTTCAACACTACCAGTAAATAGAATAAAATTAATTGACCAAACAAAAGATTTGCCGACCGGGCCAGTTGTTTCGACAAGTGATGGACAGGTGTCGCAATTGCGAACATATCAGGATTTGCTGAAAAATCCACAGGATGAGACTAATTTTGAAACGTTGGTTCAGTCTGAATTACAAATTGTAGATCTAGAAGGTGCAGTTCAAAAGTTTAGTGATAAAGCAATTTTTGCCGGGACCTCTTTTTCTCCAAATGGCGAATATATTTTAGTGAATACCATTAAAAAGCCTTATTCTTATATTGTACCTTATTCTAGATTTCCCCAGGAAACAGCTATTTACGATCTGACAGGCAAATTAATTACCAAGGTAAATGATGTTCCTTTGATAGAAGTTATGCCTAAGGGTTTTTCTGCTACACGTACAGGTCGTCGGAATTTGCATTGGAGAGATGATAAACCAGCAACTTTAGCCTATGTTGAGGCTTTGGACGGCGGTGATCCCGGGAAGAATGTTGAATTTCGTGATGCTTTATATACATTGGACTTTCCTTTTACCTCATCACCTAAATTGATCACCAAAACCAAAGATCGCTTTGCTGGTGTCATCTGGGGAAATGATCAATATGCAATGGTCAGTTCGCAATGGTATGATACCCGTAATGTGAAAACATTTTTGATTAACCCAAGTTCTGGAGCGTCAAAATTGATTAATGACCGCAATAGCCAAGATATCTACAATGATCCAGGAGATGTGTTTAGGGCGCGTAATAACTTTGGAACGTATCCGATGTCTATTCAAAATGATAAAGTGTTTTTAATAGGGAAGGGATTTACCAAGGAGGGAGAATTTCCTTTTATGGATGAACTGGATCTAAAGAGTTTAAAGAAAAAAAGACTTTACACAGCTAAAAAATCAGAACTTCAGGAACGTATTGTTCAACTTATTGATCCGAAAACGGGAGACATGATGGTTTCTCTGCAATCTGCTTCGGTATTTCCCAATTATTTTACAAAGAATATTAAAACAGGAAAACAAAAGGCATTGACACAGTTGAAAAATCCATTTACGAATTTAGAAAAAGTACACAAGGAGATCTTGAATTATAAACGTAAAGATGGTGTTGATCTTTCAGGTACTTTATACCTGCCTGCAGATTACGATTTTAAGAATAAAGAAAAACTTCCTTTGTTGATCTGGGCTTATCCAAGAGAATATAAAGATAAAAATACTGCTGGGCAAAGTACGGCAAACCCGAAAGAATTTACCTATCCGAGTTATGGATCATTTATTTATTGGGTGTCTAAGGGGTATGTCGTATTGGATAATGCCGCATTCCCAATTGTTGGCGAGGGTACTCAGGAACCAAATGATACTTTTATTGAACAGCTTGTTGCGAATGGTGCAGCGGCAATCGATGCGGTCGATAGTTTAGGCTATATTGATAGAAAGAAAGTGGCTGTTGGAGGACATTCTTACGGTGCTTTTATGACCGCACATCTTTTATCTAATTCAAATTTATTTGCTGCCGGAATAGCAAGATCTGGTGCTTATAATCGTACGTTAACTCCTTTTGGATTTCAAAGTGAACAACGTAACTTTTGGGATGACCCACAACTGTATATGACCATGTCTCCATTTGTAAGTGCTGATAAGATGAAAACTCCTTTATTACTTGTACATGGGGGGGCAGATAATAATCCGGGTACCTTTACATTACAGACGGAGCGTTATTTCCAAGCATTGAAAAATCTTGGAGCTCCTGTTCGTATGGTTATTTTACCGCGTGAGGCACATGGTTATGTTGCAAAGGAGAATATTTTCCACCTATTGTGGGAACAGGATAAGTTTTTAGAAAAATATTTAAAAAACAAATAACCCTTAGTAAAAAGCCAGATAAAAATTATCTGGCTTTTTTAATACTTATGCGTTTTTAACGCATGTCAAATGTTATTTTACAGTTTGACCTCTTTTGAAATTCTTAATTAGCGTGCAGCTTTGACTTGTACTGGTAGTAAGTGATCGCCCCATATTAATGCAATTTTACCAGACTTATCCACATCAATTTTAAATTGTTCCTGTGGTGTAGTGCTTGTTGAATTTCTAACATTTACACGTAATGCATCTTGTGCTTGATCATATTTTGTTCCCCATTGATTCCATGTTTTATTGAAAATAACAATTGTTTCTTGTTCACCGGGAATAGTATATAAGCTATATTTTCCTTTTGTTAATTTTTTACCTTCAATAAGGACGTCTTTATCAAATGCTACTGTTGTTGCTTCATTTGCACCCGTACGCCATATTTCTCCAACTTTGACAATATCAACACCAATTTGTCTACCCTTTAAAGATGGACGGCTGTAGTTTACATCAATGGTTACACCATCACTAGTAGTGACTTTAACACTATCAGGTGGGCTAGGTCTCTTGGTTTTATCAGTTTGTCCAAATACAGTGGTACAAATGATCGTTAACATAAATAAGATAGCTGTTGTTTTCATAATATTTTTTAATTAAATATACATAAAAATTTAAAGTAAAAAATTGATAGTAAGCTTTTTAAAGTAATTTCTTGTATTTAGAGATATCGATGCCACAATTTTGGTTTTGTTGATACATAGGTAGATCGTCTGGTAAAGTTTTGGTGTAAATGAGGAATAGTTGTACTTGGAGAAGGCTATAAATGAATTTTAATACAAAAAGGGGAATATGTGTTTTGCATATTCCCCTTTTATTTTTTCTCATTAAGCACTTAAACGAGGTATTCAAATAAGGTTTGATCTTTATTTAATTCGATATATTCAAATTTGTTTTCCGTCATTCTTTGTAACAACGATTGGTAATCTGCCGGGTTGTTTAGTTCGATACCAATCAAGGCTGGACCACGCTCGCGTTCGGTTTTTTTGATAAATTCGAAACGGGTAATATCATCTTTGGGACTTAATACCTCGGATACGAATAGTTTTAAAGCTCCTGGGCGATTTGGGAAACGTACAATAAAGTAATGTTTATATCCTTCATATAAGAGTGATAATTCTTGGATTTCACTCATACGGTTGATATCATTATTGCCTCCTGAAATAATACAGACAACTTTTTTTCCTTTTATTTCATCTTTATGAAACTCTAATGCCGCTACCGAAAGCGCTCCGGCAGGTTCAACGACGATTGCATCTTTATTATATAGCTCTAATATGCAGGTACAGATTTTTCCTTCTGGGATCGATCGGATATCATCCAAATATTCGCGGCTGATCTCGAATGTAAGGTCTCCAACTTTTTGAACAGCAGCACCATCGACAAATTTATTGATCTTCTCGAGTTCGACAGGTTTTCCCGCTGTAAATGCCGCCTGCATAGAAGCTGCTCCTTGTGGCTCTACACCATAGCATTTGATATTGGGATTTTTGTTTTTTAAATAGTAACTCGTTCCTGCAGAAAGTCCACCGCCACCGATTGGAATAAAAACAGCATTAACATCTGGTAAGTCTTGTAAGATTTCTACGGCTACTGTTCCCTGTCCTTCAATAACCTTTGGATCATCAAAAGGAGGAATGAAGGTCATGTTATTTTCTTCAGTATAAATGCGAGCCGCTTTCTGACAGTCATCAAAAGTATCTCCGGTCAATATAATTTCGATATTGCCATTGCCCCACATTTCTGTTTGTGTTATTTTTTGTTTTGGTGTTGGGCCGGGCATAAAAATAACACCTTTAATATCGAGCTTTTTACAAGAGAAGGCAACTCCCTGTGCATGATTGCCTGCACTTGCACACACCACACCACGCTTTTGCTCTTCTTGGCTCAGCGAAATTATTTTATTATATGCTCCTCTTAATTTGTATGATCTAACGATTTGCAGGTCTTCTCGTTTCAGATAGACATCTGCGCCATATTTCTCAGAAAGATAAGTGTTGTATTGCAAAGCTGTGCGATTGACGACGTCCTTGATACGATGGTAAGTGCTTTCTGAGTCGATTTGTAAATTAGAAAAATCTAAACTCATTTTGTTCTATTATGATTAGGTGATTGTTTTTTTTATTCAAATAAAACGTCATTTCGACTTAGAATAAAAGTAAATAAGTTTTTTGACTTTTTACTTGCAAATTTATTCTTTGTCAAAATGACGTTTTAATAAGTTTTTGTGTTATTAAACGCTTTCTGCGAATAAACTTCTGAGATCATCGTCGCAAATATCTTTTTTGGCATCTGCTAGAATTAGGAAGCGCTCATATGTTTCTGCAAGGGCTTCTTTTTCTAAGGTGTAACCGAGACGTTCTAAGTGATGCTTTAAAGCATGACGACCGGAACGAGCGGTTAAGATAATACCTGCTTCTTCTAATCCCACATCTTCGGGGCGAATAATTTCATAAGTCTCACGGTGTTTTAAGAAACCATCTTGATGAATACCGGAGCTGTGCGCGAAGGCATTACGCCCAACAATTGCTTTATTAGGTTGTACTGGCATATTCATCATTTCACTTACTTTACGTGAAAGGTAAGTGAACATCTTGCTGTCAATATTTGAAGTTAGGTTACCGAAAGACTGATTATGAACTTTTAGAATCATAGCCACTTCTTCCAAAGAGGTATTTCCAGCACGTTCGCCGATACCATTGATGGTACATTCTACCTGACGCGCACCATTTTGGATTGCAGCAATGGAATTGGCTGTTGCTAATCCTAAATCATTATGGCAATGTGCAGAAATAATCGCTTGATCAATGTTTTTAACATTTTCTTTCAAAAACTTTATTTTAGCGCCATATTGATCAGGTAAACAGTAACCGTTCGTATCTGGAATGTTGACAACAGTAGCACCTGCGGCAATAACTGCTTCGACCATTTGCGCTAAGTAAACTAAATCAGCGCGGCCGGCATCTTCTGCGTAAAACTCTACATCTTCAACATGTGATTTTGCATATTTTACTGCCGCAACAGCGCGATCTAATATTTCTTCGCGTGTGGAGTTGAATTTATACTTGATATGCATATCAGAAGCTCCGATACCCGTATGTATACGTGGTCTTTTTGCATATTTTAAGGCTTCTGCAGCAACTTTAATATCATTTTCATTGGCACGTGTCAAAGCACAGATAATAACATCATTTACGGCCTTGGATAATTCAACAACCGATTGAAAATCTCCGGGACTAGAAACTGGGAAACCAGCCTCAATAACATCGACACCCAGTTTCTCCAAATCTTTTGCAATGTCGATTTTTTCAGGAGTAGTTAATTGACATCCTGGTACCTGTTCGCCATCGCGAAGAGTGGTATCGAAGATGTATAGATGATTTGGATCGTGTAACATAGCTTTATGTTTATAATTTAGAAACTCTGTTCAGTCTATTTAATAAATTCTAATACTTTAGCACCCATTTCTTGTGTGCCTAATATTTTGTCTGCAGGTGTATTTACATTTGCAATATCACCTGTTCTCCAGCCAGCTTTTAAAGTTGCTGCAACTGCTTCCGTTACTTCTTTAGCTTCTGCTTGTAAACCAAAACTAATATCTAACATTAATGCAACAGATAAAATCGATGCCAATGGATTGGCTTTATTCTGTCCTGCAATATCGTGCGCTGAACCATGGATAGGTTCAAAAAACCCTGTACCGTCACCAATAGATGCAGAAGCTAGCATGCCCATAGAACCAGCAATCTGTGAAGCTTCGTCTGTTAAAATGTCACCAAATAAGTTGGCGGTTAGTACCACATCAAATTTCTTTGGATTTTTCACCAATTGCATCGCAGCATTGTCAATAAACATATGTTCAGTTTCGACATCTGGATATTCTGTTGCAATCTCTTGCACGACTTCTCTCCAAAGACGGGATGTTTCTAATACGTTTGCTTTATCTACCGAACATAATTTCTTAGAACGTGTACGGGCAGCTTCATAAGCTTTACGTGCTATACGTTCTACTTCATAGCGGTTATAATTCATTAGATCTGAAGCGAAATTATTATCTTCAGAACGATTTTTCTCACCGAAGTATACGTCTCCTGTTAACTCGCGGAAGAAAAGGATATCTGTTCCTTTTAATACTTCTGGTTTCAAGCTAGATGCGTCTAATAGTTCATCAAATAACAAGATGGGACGTAAGTTTGCATAAAGACCTAATTCTTTACGGATTTTTAATAATCCTTGTTCCGGACGTACTTTAGCAGATGGATCATTATCGTATTTAGCATGTCCAATGGCACCGAATAGGATTGCATCACTTGATTTTGCTTTTTCTAAGGTTTCATCTGGCAATGGGTTTCCGGTAGCTTCAATAGCAACGTGACCATGATCGCTTCATCAAAACTGAATTCATGACCATATTTTTGTCCGATTTTTTCTAGAACTTTTTTACCCCAAATAGTTACTTCTTGTCCTATTCCGTCACCAGGAATAACGAGTATATTTTTTTTCATCAGATTAATTATTTTGAGTGTATGTTTTCAATTGGATAATCGACTCCATTTCACTCGTTTTTATTTTTTATGATGAAACTATCATGCGCATATCTACTGTATGTTCGGAGTAGCGTGGGCATGATAGTTTCCTGTTATGCGTACTGTAAAATATCTTCAATGGTTTTAACCATTCCTTTTTCTAATATGATTTTCTTTTCAAGGCATGCCGGTAGCTGTGTCTCAAAATGGCCAACATAAATTAATGTTTTTCCATAGGTGCATAGTTCATCTACAACTGCATTGAAATGTTGTGTTTGTTCGTAATCAAGACCCTGGCAGGGTTCGTCCAAAATTAATAATTCAGGATTCTTAATCACTGTTCTTGCTAGCAAAGCTAAACGTTGTTTGCCTAAGGGTAGTGTATTTAATAATTTATTTTTATCTTCTTTCAAATCAAAGAAATCCAATACTTGATCGAGGAATTGTTGGTTTTCAAAGCTGAGATTACGGAATAGTCCAACGGAATCAAAAAAACCTGAAGCAACACTTTGCCAAACTTTCGCTGACTGATCAAAGTACCAATGCATTTCAGGTGAAATAATTCCTAAATGAGCTTTGATGTCCCATATACTTTCTCCAGATCCTCTTTGTTTACCGAAAAGAACAATATCATTGGCATAGGCCTGAGGGTGATCTCCATTGATTAAACTTAATAACGTAGACTTTCCAGATCCATTATGCCCCTGCAATAACCATTTTTCACCTGCTTTTACTTCCCAACTAATTGTTTTTAGTACCTCTTTTTCACCATACCTTACATCCACATTGGACATTTTTACCATGATTTGGGAAGTAATACGTGGAGATTTCTGTAAAAAATGTGGAAGCGGTTTTCTTGCGCGCTCTTTTTCTCGTGAGAATGCTGCTTGTGAAGAAACCTCATGCAACTGACCTTCCTGTATTTCTGCAAAATGATTGATACAGGTTGGCACTGTTTGATCATTACTGATTAATATCAAAGTCACTCCAGCGTGTGCTAAATCATCGAACGCTTGATTAAGTTCTTGGCGAGATTGACGATCCAGACCTGTATAGGGTTGGTCAATAATCAATACTTGTGGCTTTAGCCATAACGCTTTAATTAACTGCAGTTTTTATGTTCACCACTGGATAATTCTATAAGCTGTGTGTTTTGAACATCTTCAAACCCAAAAGTTTGGAGGTATGGTTTTACCTCTTCAAATTGCAAATGTTTTTCTTTTGCAAAATGTAGAAATTCGGCCTGTACTGTTAACGTATCGTTGGTTTGATGTTTGTTGTAACGTTGCTGGTAATAGAAGTTTTTATCGCCTTCTAAATTGGTGAATTGATACCAATTGGAAACATATAAAACTTCTGCAGGAAGAGGGGAGTTGCTGTTAAAGTTGATATTTAAAAGTCCACTGTATGGAATATGGCCTGCAATTGCTTGTGCCAAAGTAGTCTTTCCCGTACCGCTTCTACCACCGATTAACCAGTGCTGACCTGGTTCAATTTGCCAATTCAAGTCCTGCAGTACCACGTGATATTGGTGCTGGACAGTTAAATTGGCAATATGGACGACAGGTTCTATCATTATCTTGTTTGTTCGAAAGTTTCGATTGCACTTTTGTTGTTTAGGATGAAATCAATATCATCATATCCGTTAATAAGACATGATTTTTTGTAAGGATTAATTTCAAAAGATTGTTGTGCACCTGTTTCAGATAATGTAACGGTTTGATTTTCTAGATCCACGATAATTTCTGTGTTCGGGTTTTTAAATACGGTATCAAAAATAGTTTCTAAAAACTCGTCTGTTACCTGAATCGGCAATACGCATTATTCAAGGCATTGCCTTTGAAGATATCTGCGAAGAAACTACTGATCACAACATCAAATCCATAATCCTGGATAGCCCAAGCAGCATGCTCACGACTAGAACCACAACCAAAGTTTTTACCTGCTACAAGAACTTTTCCTGTGTAAGTAGGGTTGTTCATTACAAAATCAGACTTGGGTTGATTTTCGCTATCATAACGCCAGTCGCGGAATAAATTGTCACCAAATCCATCCCGTGTAGTCGCTTTTAAAAAGCGTGCTGGGATAATCTGATCGGTATCTATATTTTCAATCGGTAAAGGAACTACCGTTGTTGTTATTGTTTCAAATTTTTTCATCTAAATAATTTGTTATTTAATGGTGATGAAGCTATCATGAGAAGAGAATTATCTCCTTTTTGAGCCACTTTTGCCTCATGATGGTTTCATCTAAATAATTATTTACGAGTGTCTGTTCTTAACTGTATCAATGAACTCGTTTCACTCGGTATGTTATTTTATGTTGATGAAGCTATCATGAGAAGAGTATTTATCTCCTTTTTGAGCCACTTTCTGCTCATGATGGTTTCCTCCACTTCATTATTTATTTACGAGTATCTGTCTTTAACTGTATCAATGAACAACTCGTTTCACTTTATATGTGAGCTGTTTCAAGCTCTTGATATTTTCCGTGTTATGTTGCTGTCAGTGCAATGTTTTATTTTAAAACTGCTCTAACTTCTCTAAGCTTCATAGTCATGCTGACGGCTAAATTATCAGCCCAATTGTTGTAATCTTTAATAGCATCTAAACGTTCTTGATCGCTCACATACCCTTCTTCTACCATTTGTTTTGAGTTGGCTACCTGCGACCATATTTTTAATTTGTCTAGGTGTAATGGGTTGTTGCGCTCATAATGTTCATCGGCGTTAAAGACTTCAATTTGACCAAAACCATGTTCTTCAAAAATGTCATCCAGATCGTATCCGATTCTATTGTTCATACCAGCGTCATTTCGCCACATCAAAAACATGTGATAATAATGTTCCATACTTCTGGGTATTTTTGGAGTCCAATCGATGGCTTCATGATTATAATCTAATATCGATACTTGCCCATTGGGTTTTAATAACGTTTTCAATTTATCAATCGCTTTATCAAGTGTTGAAATCCATTGAAAAGTACGTGCTGAAACGATCAGGTCAAATTTTTCGATGCTGTCAAAATCTAGTAAATCACAATGAATCAATTCTAGATTCTGGATACTACCAAATAGATTTTTTCCTTCCGTAATAAAAGACTCTGTATTATCAATTCCAACAACAGCACCTGATGGGCCGACTATGGCTGCGATATCTTTTGTGATCGCACCTGTTCCACAACCGATATCCAAAACTCTTAATCCTGGTTTTAAAGCAGATTTCAATGTATGATAATCTTTTTCCAACGTTCTTTGATTAAAGATTGCGTTTGCACTTTGCTCTTCACGTTGAATCACTTTATTTTCGGTGACTGCGACTGTCTGACAAATTTGGCACATTTGTAAAAGTTATTTAAGAACAGCTACTATTAGCAATTAGATTATATCAACTCCCTAACATCGGTAATTTTACCTGTTACAGCTGCCGCTGCAGCAGTTAAAGGTGATACCAGCATCGTGCGGGCATCAGGTCCTTGACGTCCTTCGAAATTTCTATTTGATGTCGAAACACAGTATTTTCCTGCAGGAATTTTATCTTCATTCATGCCTAGACATGCTGAACAGCCTGGTTCACGTAATTGAAATCCTGCCGCTTCGAAAATTTTATCTAATCCTTCTTCGATTGCCTGTTTTTCAACTTGTTTTGAGCCAGGAACGATCCAAACTTCTACTTGTTCTGCTTTTTGTTTTCCTTGAACAAATGCAGCAACTTCACGTAAATCTTCGATACGGGAGTTTGTGCAGCTTCCAATAAAGACATAATCTACTGGTTTTCCTAAAATTGGGGCATCATCAGCAAAGCCCATATAGTTGAGTGCTTTTTGATAAGATGGCTGTTCTGATTCAGGTTGTGACTGTGTAGCTGGAATACTTTCTGTAATGCCCATGCCCATTCCTGGATTAGTACCATAGGTGATCATCGGTGCGATATCTGCTGCATCAAATTCTAATACAGCATCAAATTGTGCGTCATCATCAGAATATAATGTTTTCCAATATGCTAATGCTTTATCCCATTCTTCTCCTTTAGGAGCGAATTCACGTCCTTTTACATAATCGAAAGTAGTTTGATCGGGAGCAATTAAGCCTCCACGAGCTCCCATTTCAATACTCATATTACAAATGGTCATTCTAGCTTCCATACTTAATGAACGGATTGCTGAACCAGCGTATTCAATAAAATAGCCTGTACCACCTGCTGCAGAGATTTTTGCAATGATGTATAAGATAATATCTTTTGCGCCTACTCCTTTTTGCAAATCACCATTTACTTCGATTTTCATCGTTTTTGGTTTTTGTTGCAGTAAGCATTGTGTTGCAAAAACTTGTTCCACTTGAGAAGTGCCTATTCCAAAAGCAATAGCACCAAATGCACCGTGTGTTGAGGTATGACTATCTCCACATACCATAGTTTTACCTGGTAATGTAATCCCTAATTCTGGCCCAATCACGTGTACAATACCTTGGTAGGGGTGACCTAAACCATATAGGTTAATCCCGAATTCAGCACAGTTTTTAGTCAACATATCAACTTGGTAGCGTGATAATTCTTCTTTGATGGGAAGGTGCTGATTTAAAGTGGGGACATTATGATCTGCCGTGGCAACAGTTTGGTTGGGACGAAATACCGGTAAACCTCTTTTGCGCAGACCATCGAATGCTTGTGGGGAAGTTACCTCATGGATAAGGTGGGTGTCTATATAAATAATATCTGGAAATCCTTCTTCACGTTTGACGACATGCGCATCCCAAATTTTTTCTACTAATGTTTTTGACATTTTCTTCTCTAATGTTAATTTTTCAATTTAATTCGGTTGTTTTTTTGGAACTTCCTAAAAACAACCGAATTTTTGCAGTCTAAATTACGAAAATTTAAACAGTTTTTATAGCTTTCATTGCAGTCATTGCTTGACGTAATTTACGACCTACAATTTCGACTTCATGATTACGTAAAATATCATTAATTTCCACTAACTGAGCGTTATCTACTGATGCGTCTTTACCAGCATTATAGTTTTTACCGACTAAATCAGTTTGTACTGTTTTCATGAAATCAGCTAATAATGGTTTACAAGCTTGATCAAATAAATAACAGCCATATTCTGCTGTATCTGAAATAACACGGTTCATTTCAAATAATTTTTTACGAGCGATTGTATTCGCGATTAAAGGAGTTTCGTGCAATGATTCGTAGTAAGCTGATTCTGGTTTAATTCCTGCTTCAACCATAGTTTCGAAAGCTAATTCAACACCAGCTCTGATGAAAGCAACCATCAAAGTATAGTTGTCAAAGTACTCTTGCTCTGCAATTTTCACATCACCTGCAGGAGTTTTTTCAAATGCTGTCTCACCAGTTTCAGCTCTCCATTTTAATAGATTCGCATCACCGTTAGCCCAGTCTTCCATCATTGTTTTACTGAATTCGCCAGAGATAATGTCATCTTGGTGTTTTTGGAATAGCGGACGCATGATATCTTTCAATTCTTCTGATAATTCAAAAGCTTTGATTTTAGCAGGATTGCTTAAACGATCCATCATACCACTTACACCACCGTGCTTTAATGCTTCAGTAATAACTTCCACACCATATTGAACTAGTTTGGATGCATATCCAGCGTCAATTCCTTGTTCAACCATTTTATCGAACGATAAAATAGAACCTGTTTGCAATAAACCACATAGGATGGTTTGCTCGCCCATTAAATCAGATTTTACTTCAGCAACAAATGATGATTTCAATACTCCAGCTCTGTGACCACCTGTACCTACACAATATGCTTTTGCTTCAGCCCATCCTTTTCCTTGTGGATCGTTTTCTGGGTGAACAGCAATTAAAGTAGGAACACCAAAACCACGTACATATTCAGCACGTACTTCAGATCCTGGACATTTAGGTGCTACCATAATAACAGTAATGTCTTTACGGATTTGCATACCTTCTTCTACGATGTTGAAACCGTGTGAATAGGACAAAGTAGCACCTTCTTTCATTAAAGGCATTACAGCATTGATCACAGCAGTATGTTGCTTATCTGGTGTTAAGTTAATTACTAGATCTGCAGTAGGAATTAATTCTTCATAAGTTCCTACTGTAAAATTGTTATCTGTAGCATTTTTCCAAGAATCTCTTTTTTGCTCAATAGCTTCTTTACGTAAAGTATATGATACGTCTAAACCACTATCTCTCAAATTTAGACCTTGGTTTAAACCTTGTGCACCACAGCCTACGATTACGATTTTTTTACCCTTTAAAGCATCTACACCGTCAGCGAATTGACTGTTGTCCATAAAATCTGCTTGACCTAATTGATGTAATTGATCTCTAAGTGGTAGTGTGTTGAAATAATTTGCCATTGTTGTTGTTAATTTCTTTATTGATGGTTTGTTGATTATTTTATTTACTGTTTCTAATTGCTTTGCGTTGTGCTAAGGCATATCCCCAATGCAAATTGTCGTGAGACAGGGTTGCGATCAGTACTTCTTCGATTGTTTTCATCTCAGCACCATAGGTTGCTGTAGCGTAAGGAGTGATAGTCGTAAAAACACCTTTCTCATAGTCGCTTTGAATCTGATCGATGGTTGTTAGCGCTAATGCTTTCAATTCATCTACTTCTTCCTGTGTCACGTTACGTGTCGGTTTAGTATCTTTTTTATAGTCTTCATTGTACTTTACTGATGACGTATCTGCTAAGATACCGGTGCGAACATAACTCAACGTTTGTGTTGAAACGACGATATGCGCAAAATTCCAGAAGATGTTATTATTGAATCCTTCTGGTATAAGATTTAATTCGTCTAATGTCAAATCATCTAGCAATCTTATAAATCCTTTACGGCTACTGATAATAAATTCAAATATGTGTTGTGTCATTTTTTACTTTTTTAATCGAAATTTTCAATGAGGCAATGATTTTTATAGGACATTGCCTCATTTTTGAAAGTTAAGAAATGTTGCCATTACATGGTGAAAACATCATCTCCTTTTTCGAGATATTCGTTTTCAACGACATCTTCAGAAGGTTCTCTGCGTTCAAATTCTTTTAATTTAGCATGAAATCCAGCACTTTCTTTAATGATAGCGATACGTGCACCACGTACAAATTCTATTAAATTATACTTGGTCAACTCTTCTGTTAACTTATCAATTTCCTCACGATGACCTGCGGTTTCGAAGACGGTGTAGTCTTTGCGGATAACAACTGCAGATGCGCCATATTGACGTAATAGTCTTTCTACATACACTTTTTCTGTAATGACTTCTGTTGGAACTTTGTATAAAGCTTGTTCTTGCCAGATTACTTCATCATTAGTATTGTAGTATGCTTTGAGTACCTCTACCTGTTTTTCGATTTGACGGCATAATTTGCGTACTACTTCTTCTATTTCAGTAATTAAAATCGTAAAGCGATGAATCCCTTCTACTTCGGAAGGAGAAGTGTTTAAACTTTCGATATTTATTTTTCTTCTTGAGAATATGGTTGATATTCTACCGATCATACCGATAGAATTTTCTGTATATATTGTGATTGTATATTCTTGTTTTTCCATTTTATTTCAATCTAATTTCTGAAACACTTGTCCCTTGGGCAACCATTGGAAATACATTGTTTTCCTTGCCAACCATTACTTCGAGAAGGTAAGCTCCATCATGATCCAACATCGTTTTTAAAGCTGTTTTCAACTGATCTCTTTCTGAAACTTTTTGCCCTTCTATGTAGTATGATTTTGCTAAGGCAACAAAATCTGGACTGGTAATATTCACGAAAGAATAGCGTTTTTCATTGAAAAGCTGTTGCCATTGGCGAACCATTCCTAAGAATTGATTGTTTAGGATCAAGATTTTTACTTTAGCACCAAATTGCATAATAGTTCCCAACTCTTGGAGTGTCATCTGGAATCCTCCATCGCCAATAATAGCAATAACATCGCGATGTGGAGCGCCATACCAGGCACCTATTGCCGCAGGTAGACCAAATCCCATGGTTCCTAATCCTCCTGAAGTAACATTGGATTTGGTTTGATTGAATTTTGCATAACGGCAGGCAACCATTTGATGTTGACCGACATCGGTCGTGATAATTGCATCTCCGCCAGTCAATTCATTTAATAAATGAACAACTTCACCCATTGTTAGCACATCACCTGTAGGGTGAAGCTCATTTTGGATGACCTCTTTAATTTCTTCTTTTTCTAAGGTTCTGAATTGTTCTAACCAATCGGTATGTTCTTTTTTGTCAATTAACTCGGTCAGTTGCGGCAAAGTTTCTTTACAATCTCCCCAAACTGCAACTGTTGTTTGAACATTTTTATCAATTTCGGCAGGGTCAATATCCAAATGAACTACTTTTGCCTGTTTAGCATATTTGTCAAGACGTCCCGTAACACGGTCATCAAAACGCATACCTATAGCGATTAAAACATCACACTCGTTAGTCATCACATTAGGTGCATAGTTACCATGCATACCAAGCATTCCAACATGTTGTGGATGATCTGTTTCGAGTGCGCTAAGCCCCATTACTGTGGCTGCAGCAGGTATTCCTGATTTTTCTAAGAAATCTTTAAACTCCTGCTCAGCTTTACCTAAGATAATACCTTGACCAAATAGTATAAATGGTTTTTGTGCACTATTGATTAAAGCTGCCGCTTCCTGTACATATTCTTTTCTTACAATAGGAGATGGACGGTACGAACGGATGTGCGTACATTTTTCATAACCTAAATAATCGAATAATTCCATTTGTGCATTTTTGGTAATATCAATCAATACGGGACCTGGACGCCAGTACTGGCAATATGAAAAGCTTTTGCTATAGCTGTAGGAATTTCTGATGCTTCTGTCACCTGATAACTCCATTTGGTGACAGGAGCAGTAATATTAATGACGTCTGTTTCTTGAAAGGCATCGGTACCCAATAGACTAGCAAATACTTGTCCAGTGATACAGACTATAGGGTTACTATCAATCATAGCATCGGCTAAACCAGTAACCAAATTTGTTGCTCCGGGACCAGAAGTTGCAAATACAACACCGGTACGACCTGAGGTTCTTGCATAGCCTTGTGCTGCATGAATACCACCTTGTTCGTGGCGGACTAGAATATGAGTCAATTTTTCATTGTAATCATATAATGCATCATAGATGGGCATAATAGCCCCTCCAGGATATCCAAATACGGTATCAACACCTTCACACAATAAGGCTTCTAATACCGCCTGCGAACCTTTTAGTTGACTAATAGGTTGAGGTTGCTTCGCACATTCCTTGCTTTCAGTTTTTTCCAGCGTACTCATTATTTTTAATTTATTCGATTTTTAATTCTTTGTTTTGTTGATTATTCGGTCTTCTTCTTTATAGATCTGTTACACAGCCTTCTGATGCGTCAGCAACAGTTTTAGCATATTTGTAAAGTACTCCTTTTGTTACTTTTAGTGCTGGTTGTATCCATTTTGCACGTCGAGCAGCAATTGTTGCTTCATCTACTTTTAGATTTAGTGTATTGTTGATGGTATCAATTTCAATGATATCTTCATCTTCTACTAATCCGATCAAACCTCCTTTATACGCTTCAGGGGTAATGTGTCCCACGACAAAACCATGCGTACCTCCAGAGAATCTTCCGTCTGTGATTAATGCTACGGATTTACCTAATCCTGCACCAATAATAGCTGAAGTAGGTTTTAGCATTTCTGGCATTCCAGGTGCTCCAACCGGTCCTTCATTTTTGATAACCACTACATCTCCTTTTTTGACACGTCCTGAAGAGATACCTGCGATAAGATCTTGTTCTCCATCAAATACACGTGCGGGTCCGACAAATTTTTCTCCTTCTTTTCCTGAAATTTTTGCTACCGAACCTTTCTCGGCTAAGTTTCCATATAGGATCTGTAAGTGTCCATTTGCTTTAATAGGATCGGCTAGTTTATGAATGATCTTTTGATCATAATCTATTACGGATTTAACATCTGCTAAATTCTCAGCCAATGTTTTTCCTGTTACAGTCAAACAGTCCCCATGTAGCAATCCCTCATTTAATAAATATTTTAAAACTGCAGGGATTCCACCGTACTGATGTAAATCTTGCATTAAGTATTTACCTGATGGTTTAAAATCAGCTAAAACCGGGGTTTCATCCGACATACGTTGGAAATCATCTTGTGTGATATTTACTCCAACGGATTTGCCAATTGCTATAAAGTGCAATACGGCATTTGTGCTTCCTCCTAGTATGATGATCGCACGGATGGCATTTTCAAATGCTTTACGTGTCATGATATCGGAAGGCTTGATATCTTTTTCTAATAAGATACGGATATATTTACCTGCTTCTAAACATTCATCTTTTTTATCTTGTGATACAGCAGGATTGGATGATGAGTAAGGTAAACTCATTCCTAATGCTTCGATGGCAGCAGCCATTGTATTTGCGGTATACATTCCACCACAGGCACCTGCTCCTGGACATGTATTACGGATGACACCATCGTAATCTTCGTCGGAAATATTACCACATATTTTTTGCCCTAAAGCTTCAAATGCGGAGACAATATTTAAATCTTCGCCTTTATAATGACCGGGTGCAATTGTTCCACCATATACCATAATCGCAGGACGATCTAAACGGCCCATAGCGATAACTGCACCTGGCATGTTCTTATCACATCCTGGGATCGCAATCAATCCATCATAATATTGGCCACCACAGATTGTCTCAATGCTATCAGCAATGACATCCCTGCTTACTAATGAATAACGCATACCCGCAGTACCATTACTCATACCATCGCTGACACCGATTGTACCAAATGTTAATCCGACTAAATCACTTGCCCAGACACCTTTTTTAACGACTTGTGCTAGATCATTTAAATGCATGTTACAGGTGTTCCCATCATAACCCATACTTGCAATACCTACTTGTGCTTTTTCCATGTCCGCATCCGTAAGACCAATACCATAAAGCATTGCTTTTGCTGCGGGTTGTGTTTCGTCTTGTGTGAATGTACGGCTGTATTTATTCAATATTTGTTCTTTATCAGATGATGACTTCATAGTTCTCGTTCTCTAATACTAAATTTTTATATCTTCTTTGTATAGAAGCACCTATTGTATGCTCCCAATCTTCTTTATAAATAATGTGATCGACTTGTTTGATTCCTATTATTTCTGCTGCCGTTCCTGATAGAAAAGCTGAATCTGCTTCGTGGATATCTTGCACTGTCAACCTTTTCTCAATTAGTTCAATTCCTAATTTTTTACAGATCAGCATGACTTGTTTTCGGGTTATGCCAGGAAAAATATTCTGAATAGGCGGTGTATACAGTTTGAAATCTTTTTCAATAAATAAGTTTTCACTTGACGCTTGTGCAACATAACCATCCTGATCTAACAACAGTGCTTCGTCATATCCATTTTTTATTGCTTTACTACTTGCTAAAATGGAGTTGATGTATTGGCCTGATATTTTTGATGAAATCGGAAATGCCTTTGAACTTGGTCGCTGAATATCCGATATTTCAACCTTTAATAAATTTTGTCCTAAATAAGGTCCCCATTCCCATGCCGCCATCATGATCCGAGCTTCTGTTGATGAAGTGAGATGCATGTTGGATCCAGAGAATACCAATGGACGAATGTAGGCTGAACGTAGATTGTTGATGGATAATAATTCATAAGCACGGTCAATCAACTCCCTATTATCCCACGTATATGGTATGTTGATTGCCTCACATGACTTCTCTAGACGCTCAAAGTGTTCCAGTGCCTTAAAAATACGAGGTCCATTGTGGGTGTTATATGCCCTAAGACCCTCAAACGCACCATATCCATAATGCAAAGCTTGAGTATACAGGTCAAGACCCGTAGCAAAAGCTTTGACGTAAGATCCGTCTAAGTAAATTAATGTGTTCTCGTCGTAATATTTCATAACCTTGTTATCTACCCTCCCTATTAGTAATAATTAGAAAATGACCTGTTTTTGTTTCCCTTGGGTAAATGTAATTTAAGCGTAAACTTTACAGCTGAAATTATTTCTTTAAGTTACTCCGAATAAAAATAATTGGCAATAGCATTATCTAACTTTTTTGATTAAGTATATAATTTTGATTATTTGTTTTTTGCAAAATTAAATTTTTATATTTTTAATATTAGTGATATTTTAGAATGCAGTAAGTAGACCGTATTTAAAATCGGTCTACTTGGGTCAAAAATATTTTTTTTCATTTTAACCTCAAATTCTTCTTAAAAATTGATAATTCCTTATTCTTTTTATTTTTTTGAGTGTTATTTCTTTGAAGCGATACTCCGTTTTTTTGATTCATGAGACTACAGTTTATGAACAATATGTGGAAAAAATTTTAAATGGGATGATGGGGGGATAGGTTGTGAAAACTGGGGACTTGGAAACCGACAAGTTGCATTGCTTTAAACAAATTGTTGATAGCTTTCAGATTGCTGGGTGTTAGATTGGATGTGTCTTGTGGATCTGTGTATGGAGAAATGTCAAGAATGGGTCAGAACGTTTTTATTATGGTGGAATTTAAGAGTCTTCTAAAGTGTTTGTTTAAGATGATTTTCTTGTCTTAGTATAAGGAGAAAAACTAATCTTGATGCATAATGCACTATTTTGTCAACTTATCCACATTGTGGACAAATGATGTTTATTTTAGGTTGGAGGATATGCCACTTTTCTATTGACATGTTAAGAGGGAAATCATTTTCGGATTTATAATAGTTTTTCAACAATTTGTTTATAATGTGTTGAAAAATAAAAGCCTCTTATTTTTTAATAAGAGGCTTTTGAGATCATCGTAAGATGATTATGCTTCAATAATTCCTTCGGCCAAAATGGTAACGACATTATTCTTAGCTTCTACAACACCACCTTTGATGTCTAAGATCTGCTCGTCTTTACCTTGCTGAACAATTACTTTTCCGTCTTCCAAAGTCGAAATGATAGCCGCGTGATCTTTCAATATTTGAAAAGATCCTGAAGTTCCTGGAACAGTTACTGCAGTTGCATCACCTTCAAATACTATTTTGTCTGGAGTGATTATAGATAATTTCATTATTTTTAGATATAAGATTTGAGATTTGAAATTTGAGAACTTGAGGTCTTCAAATAGATATGAGATAATAGCGTCTCCATTACCTCATATCTAATGTCTAATATCTAATTAAACTGCTTCAGCTAATAATTTTTTACCTTTTTCGATTGCTTCTTCGATGCTACCTACTAAGTTGAAAGCTGCTTCAGGATATTCATCAACTTCACCTTGAAGGATCATATTGAATCCTTTGATTGTATCTTTGATATCTACTAATACACCTTTTAAACCTGTAAATTGCTCCGCAACGTGGAAAGGTTGAGATAAGAAACGTTGAACACGACGTGCGCGTTGTACTGTTAATTTATCTTCTTCAGACAGCTCATCCATACCTAAGATAGCGATGATATCTTGTAATTCTTTGTAACGTTGTAAGATTTCTTTAACACGTTGTGCTGTATCGTAGTGCTCATTACCTAAAATTGCAGGGCTTAAGATACGAGAAGTTGAATCTAATGGATCCACCGCAGGGTAAATACCTAACTCAGCAATCTTACGAGACAATACTGTTGTTGCATCTAAGTGAGCGAATGTTGTCGCTGGTGCAGGGTCAGTTAAATCATCGGCAGGTACATATACCGCTTGAACTGATGTAATTGATCCATTTTTAGTAGATGTGATACGCTCTTGCATTAAACCCATCTCTGTTGCCAAAGTTGGTTGGTAACCTACTGCAGAAGGCATACGGCCTAATAAAGCAGATACTTCAGAACCAGCTTGTGTAAAACGGAAGATATTATCAATAAAGAATAATACGTCTTTACCTTTACCATCTTCTTCACCATCACGGAAATATTCAGCGATTGTTAAACCTGATAAAGCAACACGTGCACGCGCACCTGGAGGCTCATTCATTTGACCGAATACGAAAGTACATTTTGATTCTTTCATTAATTCAGTATCGATAGCATCTAAAGGCCATTGACCTTTTTCCATCTCTTCCATGAAATGCTCACCGTATTTGATAATGCCTGATTCCAACATCTCACGTAATAAGTCATTACCCTCACGTGTACGCTCTCCAACACCAGCAAATACAGATAAACCACCGTGTCCTTTTGCAATATTGTTGATTAATTCTTGGATTAATACAGTTTTACCTACACCGGCACCACCAAACAATCCAATTTTACCACCTTTAGAATAAGGTTCTAATAAATCGATTACTTTAATACCTGTAAAAAGTACTTCAGTTTCAGTCGATAAATCTTCAAATTTAGGTGGAACATTATGGATCGAACGACCATTTGTTTTATCTAATTTTGATCCCGTCAATGGCATCACCCACAACGTTGAATACACGACCTTTAATTTCTTCACCAATAGGCATTTTGATTGGAGCACCTGTGTCGACAACTTTCATTCCACGAACCAAACCTTCGGTTGCATCCATAGAAATTGTACGAACACGTTCCTCACCTAAGTGTTGTTGAACCTCTAAAACGACACGCTGACCATTTTCTCTTTCGATAATCAAGGCATCGTAAATTCTAGGTAGATTTTCATTGTCGGCGAAGTTGACGTCAACCACTGGGCCGATAATCTGCGCTATTTTACCAATATTGGGCATATTATAGGGACTAAATATTTATTAATCAATTTTATAAAGGCAATAAAAACCGCCTCTTTTTGGTCAGCAAAAATAAGCTTATTGTCGCTGAAAAACAAATAGAAATTTCAATTAAATTCTTTTTTATTTAAATATGTCAATTTGTTATTCATTCTAATTGACTGGGTTCGCTGAAAAAATCATCTTTGGCTCCATAATACGTGCCTATGCTTCTTAATGGCATTTTTCTGGATCTTTTATTTTTAGCTATACAGCCTGAGGAGATCAAGAAATCTTTATTTTTAACAATTCATGATAGCTGATATGATCATAATTATTGTTAATCAGGTGATTTTAATTTTCGAAAGTTGATGATTGGGAGAAAAAACCTCCTTGTATTTTTTATTTCTATAATCGTTTTGATCTATCATCCAATAAAATAGGGGCAATTCACATCATGTGGATTGCCCCTAATTATCTATCTTAGAATCTTATGATTTCTTATTTAACTCGTCTTGAAGTTGACGTTTTAAAGCTTGTTCTTTTTCAAGCGCTTTTTTACGGAATAATGCAAGTTCTTCTTGTGCTTGATCTGCTGTTTTTTGATATTCATCAGTATTCACCTTAGCCTTGCGGTAAGAAAATAAAAATGTAACGGTGCTGATTAAAAGTACAGCAATAATTATCCACACGATACTGCTATAAGCTGACTTTGTCGTATTAATACCTAAAAATGAAAAACTATCTACTTTTTCTTGCTCTTGCGCTAATTGATCTTTTAAAATTTGAACACTATCTTGTAAACCTTTTGTTGTTGATCCATAATTAGAACTAGCAGACTTTAAGGTGTTAATTTCTTTCTGAAGTTTACTTACAGTATCAACTACATTTTTTTTGATAATTTCAAGATTTGTTTTGCGCACCATCTTGAAATCATAATTATTTTTTGATATGTAGTTCAAATGGTCAAACTGATTTGCAAGACTACCTTTACTCAAACCTTCTGGGCCAAACTTATTAGCACTCGCTGTTGTTGGTTGAGCTACTGGAGCTTGAGCCGATGCGAATTGCTGTTGCGCACATAGAAGAGATACAGTGATAATTAATGATTTTAAAATATGCATATATAAATTGATGTTACAGATTTTTACAAAAGTAATGATTGCTTCTAATATATACTAAAAAGTTAAGATTTGAGGCTTTAAATTTTAAATTTATTATAAATTGCATATTCATGTGGTCTGTTTATAATAAATTAAAGAGATCTTTTAGTCTAATGCGATCGGAATTATCCTAAAAGGTTGTTTGTGAATTTAAATTTTATACCTAATTGAAAATTACTAATAGTTTTAAAAATTTCTTTTAATGTTGCTTTTTCTATTTTCGTTAGACTGTCAATTCGGATGTAATTATCGGGATTTGATTTTATTGTTATAATTTGATTTGCTTGATTTTTTAATCTAAGAGCCATTAAATAATAATAGGATTGACTAAGTTCTTCATATTGGGATTGTGTGAAAACTCCTATTTCTACTAACTTCTTAAGTCTAACTCCGGTATTTTCTTCATAGATTAGGTTTTTTAATGCATATACCCGTACGAGATCTACAATCGGATTCATTGCTTTTTTGATATTTAGAAATTCTGAAGTACCAATAGTCTGTGTTTTGATGGCATTGAAGAAGGTTAGCGGTGGTTCATATTGCAAAGCATTTTTCGCTATAAAAGAAAAAAACGTTCGTTGGGTTTTTGTAATTCGTGATTGAGAAAAGATTTAAGTTCATCAATGATTCCCTTGTCACCATACAGTCTTCTACAATCAAAGAAGGTGGAAAATTTAATAGCATTTTCTGGTATGGTATCTTCGATCCAACTTTTGTAATTATTTTTCCAGTGTGATAATGAATGTGTCCATGCGGGATTACTGGCCATATATCCTCCTGTACAGTAGACAAATCCAATTTTATTTAAGTCATCTGAAACTTGGTTGGCGAATTTAAGGAAGTAGTCTCTCACGTACTCACGTTGCTCATTGGCTTTATCTTCATAAATAATGGCGTTGTCCTGATCGGTTTTTAAGGTCTGCTCTTTTCTGCCCTCACTTCCTGTTACCATAAATACGAACTTAGCTGGGGGAGGTCCCATATTGTGAATCGTTTTCTCAATCACTTTTATGGCAATGGTATCAGCAATCATTGTAATAACCTGGTTTGCAACAGCGGCATTGACACCTCGGCCGAGTAATTGGTTGATGATTTTCGGTACATTATCCCACTTATCCTTAAGTTCGGTTAATGACTCCGCGAGCTTTACGGATTGTATAAAAACTAAAGGTGATTGTCCCTGTTCGCTTAATAAGCGGTTACGGCTCAAGAAGCCAACGTACTCTCCATCTTTTTCAACTAATAAATACTTCGTTTTTGTTCTAAACATCATCAATACCGCTTCGTATAGAATTGCCTGGTTAGAAATACTAACGATAGGATTATCCATAACGGTTCCAATAGCTTTATCAGCCTGGATTTGTTTTGCAATAACGTTATCTCGGAGTGTTATATCTGTTGCATACCCAACAATTTTATCTTTCTGCATAATAAAAATGCAACTCACTTTATTGGATGACATTATTTTTGCAGCTTCATAAATGGGCGTATTGTAATCTGTTGAGACGATATCTTTATAAATGATATTATCAATCTTACGGGAGTAGAGTTGATCTGCTGCGTAATAACTTTCTTCAAATGATGCAGGGGATTTTACAAAATGTGAAAATTCTTCTTCCAGCATTTTACGGCCAAAAGCATTTGTGAAGAAATGAAAGAACTCCTCATTGGCGTTGCAAAGTTCAAAAAAATCTTTACGAGGCAATCGATATATGATTGTCCCCTTTTTTACCATTACTGATTTTAATGCTTTTTTCCGATTTAAAAGCACTGAAATTCCGCCAAAACAATAAGGATTTTCGTGGATTTCGATTGATCGTTTATTCTCCATGTTATCGAGAAAGAATGTTTCGTACTGTCCCTTGTAAATGAGATCTACTCCATCTATATCTGTTATTCCTTGTCGGTAAATAAGTTCTTCCTTTGAAAATGTGCATTTTGTCATCAGATCCACTAAACTTTTTTGTACAGATTCTTGCAGTACATGGAAAGGGGCTGTAGTTTTTAATAGGGATAAAATAATTTCAGAATTATGCATAGGTTCAAAATTAGATTTGAAATAAATTAAAGAAACGGGCCTGTTGATTTTCAATATCTTCGGACGTCAGTTCATTTCTGTTAGCCATCTCAAAATAACATTTTGCAGTTATTTCGGCGTCCGTTACTGCATTATGTAAAGACTGAGGTATGGTCGAGAATAACATCTCATGGAGCAGTGAAAGATTCAGGTGAACTCTATGGGGATTTCTGACATACTTTTTACTATGCCATAGTGTGCAGAAATAAATTAAATGGTTAAATGGCATGTTGAGTTTAGTTCTGACAAATTCAGCAGCAAGGACTTGTAAATCGAATGATAAAAAGTGTCCAACAATTAAGGGATTGTATTTTTTTAAATCATAAGCTAATTTACGTAATACATCTTTTTTGTTGACACCATTTTCTCTTAAAAACTGTGGTGTTATACCATGAATTTTCTCAGATTCTCGGTTGATAAAAATAAAGGGTTCATAAATATATTTGTTTGTGCGTGTAATTTCATTAAAATCTGAATCATATATTATCCATGCAACTTGAAGTACACGGGGCCAATTTTGTGTATTGTTATATTTTTTATCCCATTTTTCGGGTAACCCTGAGGTTTCTGTATCAAGAAATAATATGTATTTTTTCAAAAAGTATTTTTCTATTTATTATTAAAAATAAGTAAATTATCGATGATATGGATAGTTAAAAGATGAAAAAGACAGTTTGATCAAATATGTTGTGCAGTTGTATTTTTTTGAAACTCAGTAGGAGTTATCCCAAATGATGCCTTGAAGCAAGTTGCAAAGTATCTTGGGTCAGAGAAACCTGTCGCGAATGCCACTTCACTAACTGTAATTGATTTATCTTTTTCCATCATTTGACATGCATGCTTAAGGCGAATATTCTTTATAAATTCACTTGGAGATAAATCTAGCAAAACTTTGGTTTTACGATACAAAGTTGATTTGGATAGTGCCAGAATCTCACCGAGCTTGATAATATCAAATTGATCATCACTTAAATTTTCTTCAACAACTTTGATCATCCGTTGTAAAAACTGTTCATCAACAGGCGTATAATCCAAAGTAGCGATATTAATTTGTGTGTTGTTGTTGAAGTTGATTTGCTTCGTCCGTTTATTGATGATAAAACTCTGTATTTTGGCTTCTAAAACTTGAATGTCAAAAGGTTTACTGATGTAACCTTCAGCTCCAGCTTGATAGCATTCTATACGATCTTCCATACTATTTTTGGCAGTTAGCAACAATATTGGAATATGATTGATTTCCATATTTTGTTTGACAGCTCTGCACAGAGAAAGCCCATCCATTTCAGGCATCATGATATCACTAACAATGATATCAATTTCATTTTTATTTAAAAGATCGAGTCCTTGCTTACCGTCAGAGGCAACGTGAACATGATATTTTTTTGATAAAATGCTAAACATGGTTTGTTGAAGATCTTCATTGTCTTCTACTAATAGAATATGTAGTTGTTTTGAATTTTCATTCGTATCTTCAATGATAGCTGTTGTGAATTTGTCTGCTTCGTAAGTAATTTCGTCTTTTTTAGCAAAAGATTCGTTCCATATCTGAATACCATTTTTGACATAAAATTCCTGATCAACTGGTAATATGATTTGGAAGCAGGTTCCTTGATCAGGAACACTTTCAACAGTAATTTTACCAAAATGAATATCAACTAACTCCTTTGTTACTGAGAGACCAATCCCATTGCTTTCTTGATTTACAAATGACTTATTGTTATAAAATGGTTTAAATATTTTATCTAACTCATTTTTATCGATTCCAATGCCATTATCACGTACAAAAAGATAGAGCAGTTTTTGTTTTTTATCTTCTTTAATATAATATGACAGGGTGATTTTACCACCTCTAGGTGTATATTTAAAGGCATTCGAGAGTAAATTGAAAAGAATCTTATCCATTTATCCGCGTCATAGTAGATTATCTGTTGTACACTCTCCATGATTGATTTCAAATTCAATATTTTTTCGAATGGCTAATGGGTTAAAAAACACATGGCTCAATTGATTTATAAATGTGGGCAGATATTCTTGACTAACTTTCAATTCCATCAAATTATTTTCTATTCTGCGGAAATCCAAAATTTGTTGCAATAAGCGTTTTAGGCGATCTAGATTCAATCTCATTTTTTCAAACTGACTTAAATGATGCTTTGTGGTCATTTGAACATCATCTACTAAACAAGAAATAATGGTTAGTGGTGTTAACAAGGCGTGAGAAATACTTGTAAAATAGCTGAGTTTGGACTGTGCCAGTGCATGTGCATTTTCTTTTTCTATTTGGGCTATTTTTAGATCATTTCTTAATTTTAAACGGTGTAAAGTAAAATTTATGAAATAGTAAAATATACCAATCAGTAGACACGCATATAAGAAATAGGCTAAGTTACTCTCATAAAATGCAGCCTTTTTGTAAATATTAATTTCAGTAATCGTCGTATTCCATTTATTATTTAAATCAGTCGATTTTATTAAAAAACGATAAGATCCTTTTCCTAAATTATTATATGCTGCAAAAATTCGATCTCGGGATGCATTGATCCAATCCTGATCAATACCTTCTAACTTGTAGGCATATCGAAGTTTATTATCCTGGGTATAGCCAAGGGATGAAAAGGAAAATTCTATATTTTGGTCTTCGGGTTCTAATGTTAATATCTGTTGATTGAAATTAAATTTTTTCTGATTGGATTCAAGGACAATGGACTTATTATTAATCTTGATATCTGTTACTTGCACTTTAGCTTTATAATTTGGGATATTGCTATTATCATCCAATCTAACCATTCCGTTATATCCTCCAAAGTAGACCGAGTTTGATTTCTTATCAATCGTAAATGCTCTTTTGGAAAACATATTGACTTGCAGGCTGTCAGTCGATGTAAATTCCAATGTCTTTATTGAGTGCATTTATTTTAAATATATTTCTGGTGCTGGAAAGCCATACGGTATTATTTAGGCAAACGATATCCAAAAGTTGGTTCTTTCCAAATAAAGCCGAATTTGCCAATTCCTCCATTTTCTTTAAACCTGTTTGATAATAGAGTAAGCGATTATCTTTGGTTCCAATCCATAGATTATCATTTTTATCAACATCTAAGGATTCAATTTGATTCGTTTTGAGAACTGCTGTTGATTGACCAATATGTTGGAGTACCTGATCAGGATTATTTTTATTGATGTAATAAATGCCGCTTCCTTTGGTGGCAATCCAGATATTTGATTTTTTATCTTCAGCTATGCTAACCGCTTGATCTTTTATTTTTGTGATGAGCTTTATTTTTTTGCTTTTTGGATCACTATATAATACACCTTGGTTTGTCGCTATCCAAGTTCTCGATTGATTATCTTGAAAAAAGAAGATGGGGACCCGGAGTGATTGGCTTCACGTTTTAGATCAATCTTATAGTCTAACTTGATATTGTTATGCTTTTTTTTGAAAACGTTTATAGTTGCTTCATAAGCAGAACCGACCCACAGTTCATGCTGTACATCAATGGCGCAGCTAGCAGCTCTAATGGAGATTAATTCGCGTAGATTGGCGTTACTATAGGTATTTAATAAACCATCTTTAGGATTTAAACTTCCAAAACCAAAACGCTCTAGATTAAACCAAAAGATACCCTTTTTATCTCGATATAACATATTTACATTGGGAGCAATGCTATATCGACTTTTAATTTCTTTAAAGGTGTAATTTTGAATGAGAGGTTTATCAAAACTAATCGTAGATATTCCTTTCCCACCGATAGACAACCATAATGTTCCTGATCTATCTTGATAAATATCATTGAAGATATTGGTTGTATGATCAAAATGGGGAGCCATATTTACTTCTTGAAGTGCACCATCTATATATTGAAAAGTAGAGATACCAGAAAATGAAAGTATCCAAATATAATTGCGATGCCGATCTTGAACGATGTTATAGAATAAATCTTCCTTTCCAATATTTCGACGCTTGTTTTTGATTTCTATTTCTTGATATAAATTCTTTCTATTGTCTGGATTAAATAAATAAATTCCATCCCCCCAGGTACATACCCAGAGTTGTTTATTATGATCTTCAAATAATTTAAAAGGATTGTTACGTGTTCCAAGTTTTGGGTACGCAACGAATTGATTTGTTTGTATATCTAATTTAAATAACCCTTGTTCCCAAATGGCTACCCAAATATTGCCATTTTTATCTTCAAATATGGTATTAACAGTCCCCGGTGGTATTTTATAAATGGAATTATGATCATCTTGATAGTTTTGGATAATGGATAAGTCTTTGTTATATACCACAATACCATTGTCTGATCCTACCCATAATCTGTTTTTTTATCAATCAGTAATGTTGTAATACGTGTTGCAGATTGGAGGTTATTTTTGAAGGGTTTGATCACATAGCTTTCTTTTTCTAATGTATATAATCCTTTTTCTGTACCTAGAATGAGGTAATTATGATATTCTACTAGTGTTTTAATGTTCTGGTTGGTAGCCGTTTTACCATCATTGGTCTTCAATTTGAAATTTAAAATATTATAGGCGTCATATCTGCTTAATCCCTGTGTAGAAGCAAACCAGATATACCCATCCTTATCCTGACAAGTTTGATTGATTGTCAATGAGGGTAATTCATTATTTTGGTAATGGGATTCAATCCCATTTGTTGACCATTAACTTGGATATAGAAAAGTAAATATATAATGAAGAAGAAGGTTTGATATGTATTTTTCATAATCAATTGGTTTAATCTAATCAGATCGACAATTTGTTCTTCACTTATATCTCTTTGCATCAACTTTGTCTAAAGAGCCAATGAATTAGATAACACAAGAAAAAAGGGAAACTTAATTTAATTCCTTAATCAATAATGGTTAGCTTTAAATAGCTCATTTTTTCCGTCTTACTTGAGCATCTAAATGTTTCAAAAAGTCAGATTCAAATTGGTATCTTCTTTAAAGATATAGAATGTTATTTAAAATAAATGTAATATAAACATTTATTTTAAAAATTGATTACTTTCTTGTTTGTGTCTCTTTTTTATCAAAAGCTCCGTAAAAATGCGTTTTTAGTCAAAAGAAACATGTAATCAATGGCTATAATCATAAAATGATCCCATTTTGTATGTTGAATAAACTAAAATTAAACATCGACCGTATAGATTTTATCTAGATTTGAATAACCAATCTTCAATCATATTTACATCTGCTAAACCCTGTTGATTGGATTTTTTAAACCTTAAAATTTTAAGATATGCACAAATACGTTCTTGTTTATTTTCTTCTGATTACTTATTCTGTCTTTGGACAAGACTTTAAAAAGAGTGATGTTTTGGCCCAATTGAATGTTGCTAATCAATATTGGCAGACCAATCATAAGCCTCAAGTTTGGGCATTTTGGGATCAAGCCGCTTATCACAGTGGTAATATGGAGTTTTATAAAGAGTTTAAAAATAAAAACTTCTTAAAATATACAGAAGATTGGGCAGATTTTAATGAATGGAAGGGTGCAAAATCAACTGATAAAGCGAATTGGAAATATAGCTATGGGGAGACCGATGACTATGTGTTATTTGGCGATTGGCAGATCTGTTTTCAAACGTATATTGATCTTTATCATATCGCCCCTAAAGCTTACAAGATAGCTCGAGCGCAAGAAGTGATGAATTACCAAATTCATTCCAAACATTATGATTACTGGTGGTGGGCTGATGGACTATATATGGTTATGCCTGTAATGACTAAGATGTACAATTTAACTAAAAACCCGCTCTATTTAGAAAAACTTCATGAATATTTGGATTATGCAGATGGTATCATGTATGATAAGGATGAAAAATTGTATTATAGGGATGCAAAATACGTTTATCCAAAACATAAGACTGCCCATGGAAAAAAGACTTTTGGGCAAGAGGTGATGGTTGGGTATTCGCGGGATTAGCAAAAGTGCTACAAGATCTACCCAAAGACAATGCTCATTATAAACATTATGTAAAACGTTTTCAAGATATGGCCGATGCTATTGTAGCGTGTCAACAGAAGGAGGGTTTCTGGACGAGAAGTATGCTGGATCCAGAACATGCACCCGGTAAAGAATCCAGTGGAACGGCATTCTTTACTTATGGACTTCTTTGGGGCATTAATAATGGTATTCTGAACAAAAACGAATTTGAGGGTGCTGCAAAAAAAGGCTGGTATTATTTAAGTACTATTGCTTTACAGCGTGATGGAAAAGTAGGTTATATTCAGCCTATAGGAGAAAAGGCCATACCGGGTCAAGTGGTTGATGCCCATTCAACATCGCCATTCGGTGTCGGAGCATTTTTATTGGCAGGTGTTGAGATGTATAGATATTTAAGCGAGTAATGATGAAAAATGTATGGACATTATTGATATTCATAGCTTCGCCGCTGTTACATATGGGCAGAAGAGAAATCCTATGGCATGGAAAGAAACTTCAAGAGCCTTTTGGCTAAAGGAGATGGATCGTATGGCAAGACCGGTTATGCGTAGTCTGGCTCATGACAGTTTAAAGATCAATATGCCGCAAATTACTTCTGTTGCAGTTGACAATAAAGAACATCGCATTCAAGTACAATATGTAGAGGTATTAGGTCGAGTTTTAAGCGGAATATCGCCTTGGTTGGCTTTGAATGATGGTTCGGAAGAAGAGCAAGCATTGAGAAAACAATATCGCAATTGGACTATTCAAGCCTTAAAAAATGCCTTGGATAGTAATGCAAATGATTTTATGCGTTTTGATCTAGGTGGGCAGCAATTAGTGGATGCCTCATTTATTTCAGTTGCTTTTTTGCGTTGTCCTTGGTTATGGGATCATCTGGATCCTGTAACCCAAGGTCATTTGATTGAGGCTATCAAAACGACACGTCAATTCAGACCGGTGTTTTCCAATTGGTTACTTTTTTCTGCTATGAATGAAGCTTTTTTAGCCCAGTACAGTACAGGTTGGGATGTTATGCGAGTGGATTATGCTTTGCAACAACTGGAACAATGGTATGTTGGAGATGGGATGTATATGGATGGTCCTCATTACGCATATGATTATTATAATAGTTATGTCATTCATCCTTTTTTATCCGGAATTATGGATGTCATCGAGCAAAAGACTAAAAATTATGATAGCATGTTTGCAAAAATTAAATTACGAAACCAACGATATGCCACTATATTGGAAAGGTTGATTAATACAGATGGGACTTTTCCACCATCGGGCCGGTCAGTAATTTATCGTGGAGCAGCATTTCATCACCTGGCAGACATGGCATTGAAAAAGAGATTACCCAAAGAGTTAACGGAAGGACAAGTTCGCGCCGCTTTATCTGCCGTTATGAAGAAAACATTTGAAAGCCCATCAACTTACCATCAAAACTGGTTAACGATTGGTTTATATGGAGATCAGCCCGGATTAGGGGATTTTTATAACAATCAGGGGAGTCCATATTTATGCAGTACTATTTTTTTACCTCTTGGACTTTCTGAAACGGATAGTTTTTGGACTTCCAAAGAAGAAGAATGGAGTTCGAAGCGTATTTGGTCTGGACAGGATTGGAAAAAAGATCAAAGTAAGGTCATTCAATAATAGATAAGAGTCATGAGATTAATAACATTTTGTACAGTTGGAGTAATTTATTTTTATCTTATCCTTTCCTTAAATTTCTGTTTTTCGCAAAGCAAGCAGCTTCAGGTCATGGAAGTTGGAGACGGTTGGGCTAAGAATACGGTCAATACAGCTGTTTTTCGAAAAAATTCTCTCGTTAGTGATGCGAAGTTTCAATACATAGCCTACTACAACGAGAAGGGAAAAGTTGTATTAGGAAAAAGAAAGTTGAACGAGAAGAGCTGGCAGCTACAGGTTACCGAATATACGGGCAGAGCTAAGGATGCACATAATATTATCAGTATCATGATTGATGGAGAGGGATATTTACATGTTTGTTGGGATCATCATAATGGTCAGTTGCGATATGCTCGAACAAAGCAGCCGCATACACTGGACTTAGGACCTGAGCAGTCTATGATCGGGGAAGATGAACAGTATGTGACTTATCCTGAATTTTTTAAAATGCCTGATGGTTCATTATTATTTCTTTATCGTGATGGCGGTTCTGGATCAGGAAATCTTGTTATGAATAATTATGATCCCAAGAATAAAAAATGGACTAGACTGCATCGTAATTTAATCGATGGAGAAGGGAAACGAAATGCTTATTGGCAGGCATATGTCGACAACCAAGGAACGATACATTTGTCTTGGGTATGGCGAGAAGTCCCGATGTAGCCAGTAATCATGATATGGCATATGCTTGTTCTAAGGATGGAGGGCTCACTTGGGAGTCTACTACTGGAGCTCAATATACATTACCTATACAGGAATCAACAGCGGAATATGCGGTGCGTATTCCTCAAAACAGTGAATTGATCAATCAAACATCGATGGCTGCAGATGATGATGGGAATCCATTTATTGCGACTTACTGGCGGGCTGCAGGTTCTACAATTCCTCAATATAAACTTATTTATTATAGGAAAGGTGCTTGGGAAGTCCGTTCTTTTGATTTTAGAAAAATGTCTTTCAGTTTGAGTGGACATGGGACAAAAGAAATACCTATAGCGAGACCACAATTAATGGTTAAAGGGAAAGGAGATAGGGTTGCTGTCATGCTCTTGTTCCGGGATAAGGAAAGATTAGGTCGAGCTTCTGTCTTGAACTTAAATAAGGTGACGGATAATGATTATCAACTATTTGATTTGAATAACGAATCATTAGGAGCATGGGAACCCAGTTATGATACTGAGATGTGGCGAAACAAGGGGCGATTATCACTATTTGTTCAAGCTACTGATCAAAAGGATGGAGAAGGACTTTTAGAATCTGGTCCAAGTAAGGTCAGGGTTATTGAATGGGCGCCTAGTCTCGAGGCAATACAAAATATAATCAAACATTAATTATGAAAAAATACATGTTTGGGTTTATGTCCTGCTTCATATTCATTGTATCCTATCCCATGGATATGTTCGGACAAGGGACAAGAGATGCTGTTTTTAACGTCAAAAATCCAGATCTGAATCTCAGTCCCTATACCGGTATGAACCGTCAACATTGGTTAGATGCAGCCGAATATCTTTTAAAGGGTGCCTTTAGTTACGTCAGTAATCTGGATAGCCCGATGGAGTTTCCTAAACAACCAGGACGTAGTTATCCTAGAGACGGCGTTCATACGGAAACAGAACGGTTGGAAGGACTTTGTAGGACTCTGTTTATTGCTTTGCCTTTGATGAAGGGAAATCCCGACTATGAAATTGGTGGTCTAAAGATTGCCGATTATTACCGGCATCAGATTACGCAATTAGTGAATCCAAATTCGACGAGTTTCATTCCACCTTTACCCAAAAAAGGAGGACCAAGTCAAAAGCTTGTTGAATTTGGTGGTTTGGCCGTATCGCTGATGGCCGCTCCCGAAATTTTATGGGATCCGCTATCACAGGAGAAAAAAGATACTTTAGCGCATACACTCTTAAGTTATGGTAACGGACCTACTATTGATATGAATTGGCGTTTTTTTAATGTCATGATTTTAAGCTTTTTTAAGAGTAAAGGTTACTCGATACGTGAAGATTATTTAAAGGAATTGTTGGAGAAATGTTTATCTGATTATAAGGGGAATGGTTGGTATAATGACCAGCCTTATTATGATTATTATAGTATGTGGGGGTATCAGATGTACGGAACTTTATGGGCTACCTATTATGGCGATCAGATGTATCCAGATTATGCGAAGAAGTTCAGGACTCATTTAAGAGAAATGGTCGGTCATTATCCTTATATGTTCAGTAAGGACGGGGAAATGATTATGTGGGGGAGAAGTATTGCCTATCGCATGGGAGCTGCTGTTCCCTTTCCTCTGATGGGTTTTCTAGAGGACAAAAGCATCAATTATGGATGGATGCGAAGAATTGCATCAGGAACACTGCTACAATTTCTCAAACAGCCTGATTTTTTATCTGAAGGTATTCCTACACTTGGTTTTTATGGTGCATTTGAACCTGCCGTGCAGGAATACAGCTGTAGGGGAAGTGCTTTTTGGTTGGGTAAAATATTTTTAGGATTGCTCATTCCTGATGATAATATATTTTGGACAGCAAATGAAAATTTAGGTGCTTGGGAGAGCGAGATACCAAAAGCGAAGGTGTTGAATAAGCTTGCTCCTGGTGCTGAAATTTTGATTACTGATTATGCTGGAATTGGCGCATCAGAGATCAGGGCTTGGTGTGATAGTAAAACTATCGGCTATTATCAGGGAACTGAGAATTATAATAAACTGGCTTATAATAGCGCATTTCCTTGGCAAGCGGATGGAAAGAATGGTGAAGTATCAATGAACTATATGTTTCAAATTGGTGGGAAGAAATGGGAATCACTTCGCCGTTATAAATTCAAAGGCTATCAGGATGATATTTATTACAGGGACGCTGTATTAGCTTCGGATTCTACCATCAGCTTGCAACTTGCAGATATTATACTTCCTAACGGAATCTTGCGTATAGATCAGGTGTATAGCCAAAAATCTATTGCGCTACGGTTGGGACACTACGCATTGCCACAATATGAAGATAGAGCAATTGTTGAGCATCAAATTAAATATAAAAAATGGACAGCAAGTATTATTGACAATGGGCAGTATCAGTTAGCTGTTATTCCTGTTGAGGGCTGGGAAGAGGTGGAGATAGTAAGTGCAGCAGGTTTAAACCCAGTTTCTGAAACGAGTAAAGTCCTGAATTTAAAAGCAAACACAAGTGCAAATCAAAAGCAATTGTTTGCGACACTTATGTTATGGAAAAAATCGGGCGAAAAATGGACTAATGATGAATTATTCCCAATAAAAAAATTGAACCAAAAGCTGAATCAAGTAGGAATTAGTAGGAAAAATGGTCGTTATCAAGCCTTGAATTTGATATCCACGGATCAACAATAATAACCTTTGATCAATATTTTGCAAGTGAAAAGTGTAATGGCGAATATGATCTATATCAAAGGTCGTTATGGTTAAGAATCTATTTTAAGTATTTAGAGAAAAGAGATAATGCTACTGCGCAAGAGCTAGTATATATCGCAACAAAATTTTTAAAACCATTTTATTTAAAATGTCCCCAAGGCATCTCTTAAATAAAATGGTTTTTGCTTTTTATTGAGTTTTAGTGAATTATTATGACTCCTGAATAGATTTTCAACCTTATTGAATCGATTTCAAACCGTTTATAAGCGAATCCGCTATAATTTTGACCTAGAGGGAATTGGAAAATAGCGCAACAAGAGTGCTTCTCTTCCTAACCAATGGAATTTTAGCGAACGATCTTCTTGAGTTTGCTAAGTACCAATTATAAACAAAAATATAAACTATACGATGATGGGATCAAGTTGAAATCAACCTTTAGGGGGATTATAGGATAAAGGTATGGTCCTATAATAAATGGAATAAAATAGTAATTCTAATCTAAAAACCAATTGTAAATTATGTTAACCCACTATTGCAATAAATACGCAAAAAGCACATTGCTATTAAACAGTTTATTTTTAATAGCGATGACTACTTATGGTCAAGCAACTTCCATAAAGGGAACTATTCGAGACGCTTCTACAGGAAAAACCATAAGCAACATTACCGTTAAAGTAAAAGGAAGTTCGGTCAGTACACAAACAAATACCGTCGGTAGCTTTACCATTCAAGCTAATCCCGGAAATACTTTGATCATTTCCTCGGTCGGATATCAGGAAAAGGAGGTTATTGTACCTCAGGGGGGAATTGTTGATGTTACGCTTGTTCCATCTGAAAATGTACTTGACGAATTAGTTGTGGTCGGATATGGAATACAAAAGAGATCGGATGTTACGGGGTCTGTGGCATCAGTACCAAAGGATCGATTGTCAAAAATTCCGGTTACGAATGTGATGCAAGCTATCCAAGGTGCCGTATCCAATGTTTCGGTTTCGCAAGCATCCTCTATACCTGGAGATGCTCCAAATGTTCAAGTTCGAGGTAAGAACTCGATCAATGCATCTTCAGAACCGTATATTGTCGTTGATGGAATTCCGCTATCGCGTACAGATGGTTCTATTAATGATATCAATCCCAATGATATTGAGTCGGTCGAGATCTTAAAAGATCCATCAGCTGTTGCGATTTATGGTGTGAATGGTTCTAATGGTGTTATTTTGATCACCACAAAGCGCGGTACATCCGGAACCCCGCGTATTCGTTACAGTGGTTATGGCGGTGTAGAAAATGTTGCACATATTCTTAAGCCGTTTCGGGAGAAGAGCTTTTAAAGCGTTATGCTGAATATTCCCGCATTAATAATAGTCCGCTATATAATGGTGGTCCGGTTCGCAATCGGAATGAGCTTGATAATTACACCAATGGTGTGACCATCGATTGGTTGGATGCGGTGATGCAGACAGGTGTGATCCAGAATCACAATGTCAGTTTATCAGGTGGAAGTGAGAATGCCAAATACTATGTCTCTGGAGATTATCTGGATCAAAAAGGCGTTTTATTAGGATACAACTATAAAAGATATTCATTTAGAACGAATACAGATTTTAAACCAACTAAATATTTATCGGTAGGTACATCATCTTATATCATAGCGCATAATAGAGATGGTGGACGCGCGAGTCTTCTACAGGCTGCTGCAATGAGCCTTATGCCAAAATGTATAACGATGACGGCACTTTAACACAGCATCCCATGTATTCGGAACAGCTTTGGACCAATCCACTTTTGCCAACGACATTAAATCCAGAGCGTCGTCAATTTAATATCTCCCTCAACGGTTATGCAGATCTTAATTTTGGGGAGCTTTACAAACCGCTGGAAGGTTTAAAATATAAACTCAATGCAGGATATACTTATGTCCCTGGTCGTACCAACGAATATGAAGGGGAGAGTGTTTATAATTTTGCCGGGATGGGTCGTATCACCAACAGTGAATCTCAGTCATATACAGTAGAGAATATATTAACCTATAACAAGGATTTTGGTAAGCATCATCTTGATTTCACAGGATTATATGCCTCAAAAAGTAAATATTGGCAACAGGCTATTGCTACAGGAGAGGTATTCCCTAATGATGCCTTGGAATGGGGTAATCTAGGTGCTGCCGCCACACAGAAAGTGTCTTCTCAAGCCGACTTGTACCGCTCTATTTCCCAAATGGGTAGATTAAATTACTCTTACGATAGCCGTTATTTATTTACAGTAACTGCACGTCGAGATGGGGCCTCTATCTTTGGTAGAAATAATAAATACGGAATGTTTCCATCTGCCGCTGTCGCATGGAATATACATAATGAATGGTTCATGAATAGCACTAAAGATGTGGTGGACAATTTAAAATGGAGAATATCTTACGGTATTTCTGGAAATGAGGCTATTGGCATCTATGAAACGCTTTCGTTAATGGATGCCAGTACTATTGCGATGAAAGGCTTATCCAATACGGCATTGAATATTCGTAAAAGAATGGGAAATGATGATTTGGAATGGGAAAAAACAAAGGGATTCAATACAGGGATTGACTTCGGATTATTTAAAAGCAGAATAAGTGGAAGCATCGATGTGTATAAAACCAATTCTTATGATATACTTTTAAAACAGCGCCTTCCAAGACTTACGGGTTTTGAAGATGTGTATTTTAATATTGGAAAGGTTGCTAATACAGGTATAGACCTGACGCTGAATACCAAAAATATTGTGAAGAATGATTTTACTTGGTCCAGTACGGTTGTATTCTCCCGCAATAAAAATAAGATTGTAGAAGTTTATGGTGATGGAAAAGAAGATCTGGGCAATAGGTGGTTGATCGGACATCCGCTGGGTATCATCTATGATTTTACCAAAGTGGGGATCTGGCAGGAAGAGGAAATAAAAGCGGGAGCTAATAAAGGATGGGATGAACAAGCAGAAGCAGGAAGTGTAAAATTAGCGGATCTAAATGGTGATGGTCTAATTAATGAGGACGACCGATCTGTATTGGGACAAACTGCCCCGAAATGGACCGCTGGACTTACCAATACATTTAGCTATAAAGCATTTTCATTAAATATTTTCATCAATACGGTGCAAGGAGCACTACGCAATAATCCGCAGATCGGTTCGGCTGCAGATGAAATGGGACGTAAAAGTACGCCAGCAGAATTGGGCTATTGGACTCCTGAAAATAAAAGTAACGAATGGCGTTCATTGAGTAATCGTTCCAATGTATATGGTTATGGGTTTCCATCAAATGCAAGTTTTACACGGTTGAAAGATGTGACCTTAAGTTACAATATGCCACAAAATACCTTGAATAAATTGGGTATCAATGGGGCTACGGTTTATGTCAGTGGCCGAAACCTATATACATGGACCAATTGGATTGGCTGGGATCCCGAAGCTCGAGATATCACTCGTGGATCTGATAATGCTCATCTAAATTATCCAATGGTTCGCACCTATGTACTTGGAGTTAATTTAACCTTTTAATGAAATCATGAAACCATCATGAGTAAATGTGCACAAAGAAAGATATACTGCTCATGATAGCTTCATCATCGATAAAAAATAATATATACTGATGAAAAAAACAATGAATATTCAAAATAAGTTATTACCTGTCTTTGCGATCTTTTTGTTAGGTTCTGCATCTTGTAGTAAGAATTTTCTGGAAGAGAAACCCTATTCTAATTACGAAGCTGGAAATAGTGATCCATCAACAATAGAAAATAGAGTTTTAGGTTTGCATGCGACTTTTGGTCAATTGTGGGGTTATAGTGGGCGTCAAGGATTTTTGTCGTGTTGGCAGATCGGTACTGATATCGCAAATGCTGGTTCTACGGAAGGTGTGGAAAATCCTTTTTTTCAATATGCTGATCTCAATCCAGAAAATGGTGGAGTAAGCTACTTATGGCAACGCTGTTACGAGTTTATTAACAATGCAAATAGCATTATTGAAGCTGTAGGGGATACTAATCCAAAGGCAGCAGCAGAAGCAAGATTCTTTAGAGCTTATGCTTATCATATGTTGGTCACGCTATGGGGCGATGTGCCTTTGTTGACTACTTCTATTAAAGTTCCAACGTTCAATTATGTACGAAATTCTACTGTAGAAGTGGACAAAGTGATTGTTGAAGATCTGGAATATGCGGCTAAGGAATTGGCTAATGTTGGACAAGCTGCTGCTCCAAGCCGGATCAATAAAGATATGGCAAGACAATTGGCTGCTGAAGTTTATCTTCGAATGGGCATGAGAGATCCTGCTTATTTTGCTAAAGCAGAAGCCATGGCAACAGCCATCATTGAAAGCGGCAGTTATAAATTAATTGACAGTCGTTACGGTAAATACTTAAATGAGGGTGGCGATGCTTTTCGAGATATGTTTAGACAGGGCAATATGCGCCGCGCTCAAGGAAATACCGAAGCCATATGGACTTTTGAAGTTGAATTTAATCGCGAAGTGAATGGTGGAACCATCGATAATCCGCAGCATCGTCGTGTATGGCAACCTTCCTATCACAAGTGGGATGGAATGGTAAACGCTGATTCTCTTGGAGGAAGGGGTAATGGACGTTTGAGATTAAGCAATTTTATGAAGTATACGGTCTGGAAAGGACTTCAAGGTGATATTCGGAATAGCAATTATAATATCCGTCGTACCACAAATTATAACCGACCTAATATGACCGTCAACAATGCTGTGGTAACACCATGGAGTACAGAAATCGGTGTGGATGCCGATGGTTATCGTGTTGCTAAAGGTGCAGGGGTTAGAAATGTGACGATAAAAACTGGTGATAAAGTGATTCCTTTTCGTACAGACAGTTTGGAAGTATGGTATCCTTTCCCAACAAAGTGGGGTGGTTATGATCCGATAGATGATTTTGGCTATGCATTGGTCAAAGATTGGCCAGTCATGCGGTTTGGAGAAACGTATCTATTAAGGGCAGAGGCACGTCTTAGACAAAATAATCTAGGCGGAGCAGCTGAGGATATCAATAAGTTGAGAGATCGTTCTTTTAAAGATACGCGTATTCAATCTGGAAACACCGCTTTAGGAAAGGTTCTCGCATCAAATATGACGATCGATTTTATTCTTGATGAACGTGCCCGTGAGTTGATTTCAGAAGAAAATCTAGAATGACTTTGGTGAGAACAAATAAACTCAAAGAACGTATTGCTTTAAATGGTGATCAAGGACCGGCAAATAAAATAACCAGTGGTTTCCAAGATTATAATATTTTACTTCCAATCCCCTTGAGTGAAATTCAATTAAATAACAAAGAAGGGGAAGGACTTAAACAAAATTTAGGATATAAATAATCTAGTTTTATTACTTTAATAATAATAATATGCAAAAGGTCAATTTTCCACACATTGAAAATTGACCTTTTGCTTCTAAATCATGAAATATCTGTTGGCTATAATCTCTGTATTTATGCATAACAGTCCATAACAGTTTACCTATTTTAATCTTGTAATTTAGTTTATGTACAATACCTAAAAAGATAAATATGAATGCTGTTTTCGGAGTTTTATTTCATTTCATTGGCGGTTTTGCGTCAGGAAGTTTTTATGTGCCTTATAAGAAAGTTGAAGGATGGTCATGGGAATCCATGTGGATCCTAGGTGGTCTATTTTCTTGGATTATTGTACCACCATTTGCAGCATGGGTAACTATTCCTAATTTTTGGGAGATTATCAGCAATGCCCAGGCAGCTACTTTATATTATACTTTTTTATTTGGATTGTTATGGGGTATAGGTGGACTTACCTATGGTCTAGGGATACGTTATCTTGGTGTTTCCTTAGGTAGCAGTGTTATTTTGGGCTTAAGTATGGTCTTTGGTTCGCTGATGCCAAGTCTTTATTATTTTTTTTACCCCACAGTGGGTAAACATGGAGTCAACTATTTTTTTACGACTCAATCAGGAACTTGCATATTGATAGGTTTATTAATATGTCTAATGGGTGTTGTGCTGTGCGGTCGGGCAGGTGTTTCAAAAGAGAAAAGTCTTTCGACTCTTTCTAAGGCCGCAAGGTCTGATTACAATTTTACTCTGGGTATTATCGTTGCGATCATTTCTGGTGTACTTAGTGCTTGTTTCAATTTTGGTATCGAAGCAGGTAAACCGCTTGCTAATGTTGCAAATTCCATATGGAAAAATAGTAATTCGAACAGTGGAGAATTTCTTTATCAAAATAATGTGACTTATATCATTATCCTTTGGGGAGGTTTTACTACAAATTTTATATGGTGTGTCTATCTCTTAATCAAAAATAGAACTTTTTCAGACTATACTAAGTCCAATATACCGAAGGGAAAGAACCTACTTCTCTGTGCTTTGGCTGGTACCATGTGGTATTTACAGTTCTTTTTTTATGGTATGGGTGAGAGTCGATTGGGTAATGGTGCCAGTTCTTGGATTCTTCACATGGCGTTCATTATTTTAATTTCAAATGCTTGGGGAATTATATTAAATGAGTGGAAGGGCGTGAATAGAATGGCATATCGATCTATAATTGCAGGAATAGCGACAATCATAATTTCTATTTGTGTCGTAGGGTTTGCAAGAACTTTAGAAAATTAATTTAATATATATAGCAGTGAAAACATACAAACATGTAAATTATTTGTGGGACGATAAAATAGCGCAATCATTGCAAGGTGATGAAGTTGCTTTATTATTATATCGTTCAAATATTCTAGGCGCCGATCTAAGAATTACTAATTATGGAGGAGGAAATACCTCTTGTAAAGTTTTGGAGAAAGATCCGCTTACTGATGAAAGTGTTGAAGTCATGTGGATAAAGGGGTCTGGAGGAGATATCGGCACGCTGAAGAAGTCAGGGCTTGCAGCATTATATCTTCAGCGCTTACGTAATCTTGAAAATGTGTATAGAGGAATAGAATATGAGGATGAAATGGTCGCACTATTTAATCATTGTATTTTTGATTTAAGCTCTAAGGCACCTTCTATTGATACGCCCTTGCACGGATTTTTACCATTTAAGCATATTGACCATTTACATCCAGATGCCGGAATTGCAATTGCAGCATCCAAAGATGGGAAAAGAATAACTGCTGAATTGTTCAAAGGATCGATCGGTTGGGTTGATTGGCAACGTCCTGGTTTTGATTTAGGTTTACAATTAAAAGCCTGTTTAGAAGCAAATCCTGATATCAAGGGTATTATGTTGGGATCTCATGGCTTGTTTACTTGGGGAGACACTGCTTACGATTGTTATATTAATTCTTTGGATGTTATTGAGACTTGTGCTACATACCTTGAACAAAGTTATAGCAAGAAGAATAACGTTTTGGCAGCCAGAAAATGGTAAGTCTTAGTAAAGCAGAAAGAAATGCGCAAGTCGTAAAATTAGCTCCTATTTTGCGGGGATTTTGCTCAAGTGAACGGCATATGATCGGACATTTTACAGACGATGAACGTGTTTTGGAATTTATCAATTCAAACGATCTGGACCGATTGGCACCATTAGGGACAAGCTGTCCGGATCATTTTTTAAGAACTAAAATCCAGCCCTTAGTACTAAATTTAGATAAATCTGAATGTTTAGACAATGTAGCGGAGGTTAAAAGAAAATTGGAGCCTTTGTTTGCAGGATATCGAGAGATGTATGAACAGTATTATGACAGTTGTAAACATGAAAATAGCCCTGCTATTCGGGATAAAACCCTGTTATTGTTTTATATCCCGGTGTTGGATTGTTCTCGTTTGCAAAGGATAAACAAACTGCTCGTGTGGCTGCTGAATTTTATATTAATGCCATTAATGTAATGAAAGGTGCTGAAGCGGTAAGTGAATATACTGCTTTGCCACGTCAGGAAGCTTTTGATATTGAATACTGGCTATTGGAAGAGGCAAAATTACAACGTATGCCAAAATCAAAAGCATTATCAGGTAAGATTGTACTTGTAACGGGTAGTGGTGGTGGGATTGGAAAGGCGATTGCAAGGAAGATGGCGCAAGAAGGTGCTGTTGTTGTGTTAAATGATATCAATGCTGATCGGCTTGCATCATGCGAGGAAGAATTTGTAGAAGCGTTTGGTAGAGATGCGGTTATGACGACATTGCTCGATGTCACTAATGAGGAACAGATAAAACATGCGCTCAATGATGCTGTACTAGCTTTTGGTGGGATTGACATTGTCGTTAATAATGCTGGTTTATCAATTTCTAAAACGATCGAGGACCATACGCAAGAAGATTGGGATCTTTTATATGATGTTTTAGTTAAAGGTCAGTTTCTGGTAACTCAGGCATCAACAGCTATTTTAAAAGCACAAAATATCAGTGGTGATATCGTCAATATTGTAAGTAAAAATGCTTTAGTAAGTGGTCCAAATAATATTGGTTACGGTAGTGCAAAGGGGGCTCAATTGCACATGAGCCGTTTAAGTGCCGCTGAATTAGGGGCAGCAAAAATTCGAGTAAATGTAGTGAATCCGGATGCTGTAATTTCTGATAGTAATATTTGGGCAGGTGGATGGGCCGCAGGTCGTGCTAAGGCATACGGTATAAAGATCGAGGAGTTACCGGCGTACTATGCAAAGCGTACTTTGTTAAATGAGATTATTCTACCAGAAGACATTGCAAATGCTTGCTTTGCACATGTTGGTGGCTTACTAAACAAATCTACAGGTAATATTTTAAACGTTGATGGGGGAGTGGCAATGGCTTTTTTAAGGTAGGTTTTATATCTTAGTTTTTAGGTGATGAAAAGAAAGTACATGCTGTATCTAAGTAAATTTTAACCAATAACCATTTTTAATATGATTTTAGATCAACAATTGATAGAAAAGCACAATAATAAATTAGAAAAAAAACATAATCGAGCATTTGAATTTATTTCCCAAGATATTGATGATGTTGAGGAGCTTATTGCTAAACTTCAGAAATTTCAGATCGGGATACCAAGTTGGGCACTAGGGACAGGTGGTACACGCTTCGGACGTTTTTCTGGCCCTGGCGAGCCAGGGAGTTTGGAGCAAAAGTTTGAAGATGTTGGTCTACTACATGCTCTTAATAAATCTAGCGGAGCTATTTCCTTACATATACCTTGGGATATTCCAGAAGACACCGCAAGAATGAAAGAATTGGCACGTTCTTTAAATATCACGTTCGATGCTGTTAATTCCAATACTTTTCAAGATCAACCACAGCAGGAACATAGTTATAAGTATGGATCTTTGCATCATGTCGATCCTAAGGTTCGCAAGCAGGCTATTGATCATAATATAGAGGTTATCAATTATGGAAAAGCTCTCGGTTCAAAGGCTTTGACTGTTTGGTTAGCTGATGGTTCATCTTTTCCCGGTCAATTGAATTTCCGTGAGGCTTTTCAGAATACGTTATCCAGCTTGCAGGAAATCTATAAACACTTACCCGAGGATTGGAAATTGTTTATCGAGTATAAAGCTTTCGAACCTTATTTTTATTCGATGACCATTGGAGATTGGGGGCAGTCTCTACTATTGGCAAATAAGCTGGGACCTAAAGCATACACATTAGTGGATTTGGGACATCATTTACCAAATGCTAATATTGAACAGATTGTATCATTGTTGTTAATGGAAGGAAAGCTGGGCGGTTTTCATTTTAATGATAGTAAATATGCCGATGATGATTTAACAGCGGGGAGTATTAAGCCATATCAGCTTTTTCTGATTTTTAATGAATTAATTGATGGTATGGATCTGAATGGAATGGAACATGCTACTGGCTTAGGCTGGATGATTGATGCGTCACATAATCTTAAAGATCCTTTAGTGGACTTATTGCAATCTGTTGAAGCCATTAAAATTGCTTATGCACAAGCATTACTTATCGATCGTGTTGCACTCAAGGCAGCTCAACAAGCGAATGATGTTGTAAAATCACAAGAAATTCTTCAAGATGCATTTCGTACCGATGTAAGGCCATTGGTTGCTGAATCTAGGTTGAGGAGTGGTGCCGCTTTAAATCCAGTATTGTTATTTGAGGAGGAAAAATTACGTGATAAGTTGATCGCAGAGAGAGGTTTACGAACTATTGCAACAGGGTTATAAAGTTTTAAGAATGAATAACGATAAAATTCCTGTAGTTGCTATTTTCGATGTTGGTAAAACCAACAAAAAGCTTTTTCTATTTGATTCTAATTACCAAATTGTATTTGAACGTTCAGCAAGATTTTTAGAAACAAAGGATGAGGACGGGGATCCGTGTGAAAATCTTGAAAGTCTTAGATTATCGGTTTTTGATTCACTTCATGAGGTCTTTAGAAAAAATGAATTTGAAATTAAAGCGATTAATTTTACATCATACGGGGCTAGCGTTGTATATCTTGACGAAATGGTAGACCCTTGACTCCTTTATATAATTATCTAAAAGAATTTCCTGTTACTATTCAACAGGAGTTGCATAATAAGTATGGAGGAGAGGAACATTTTTCTTTAACGACTTCATCGCCAACTTTAGGTAGTTTAAATTCGGGTTTCCAAATTCTTCGATTAAAAAAGGAACATCCAGAAATTTATAAACATGTCAATTTTGCTTTGCATTTGCCTCAATATTTAAGTTTTCTGGTTTCTGGAAAATTCTACTCAGATATGACCAGCATCGGTTGTCATACTGCTTTATGGGACTTTGAAAAAAATGAGTATCATAAATGGGTTCAAGATGAGGGTATTACAAAGGTTTTAGCTCCAATTGTTGAAGGAGATGAAGTTTTTGATGGTGCTTTTCCGGGTAGTTCTTTTAGAGTAGGGGCAGGACTTCATGATAGTTCTTCGGCATTAATTCCTTATTTATTCAATTTTGATGAACCATTTGTATTGATATCTACGGGAACTTGGTGTATTTCGTTTAATCCATTTAATAATAGTGCTCTAACTTCTTGTGAATTAAAAAAGGATTGTTTGTTTTATCAATCTTATTTGGGAAAGCCAGTGAAGGCTTCGAGGTTATTTGCAGGTTATGAACATGAACTGCAAGCTAAGCGAATTGCTGATTTCTTTCATGTTACTACAGCAAAGTTTCGTAATCTTCAGCTTAATCAACGGATCATAGAAAAATTAATGAAAGAGCCTGTGGTTGTGGATTTAGTAGCATTTTCGACGATTGAGCTTGATCGTTTCCATAATTATGAAGAAGCTTACCATAGTTTAATTTTACACCTCATCAAAGCCCA
>NZ_ASZT02000010.1:0-68834 GCF_001006065.1 Sphingobacterium sp. IITKGP-BTPF85 | reverse complement strand
AAAAAGCAGTAATCGTAAAATACTGCTCGTATATCTTAAAGCTACACTTCGAAAACTCCATAATACGTATTAAGCTTCCTGCGGTTCCGTTCAACGGGCTTTCATCTCGTGCCCTCCGGGCAAGACGAAAGCTTAGTTATTAGCGGTCGTGCTTTCGGTTTTTATTGTTTTATTATACCAAACGGCTGTTGTGCGTTCGCCCTTATTTCAATTCGCTTATAAAACAGATTGTTGATAAATCTGGAACTATAAATAACTGTTAATATCCTTAAAACAAAATAGTGACCTTTTGAAAATCAATCATCTTTAAAAACTTATTTTTTGCCATTGGACAAATAATTATATTTTTGTTGATCCAAATTGGATCATTCATGATTTAAATCGTGAGTCCAGCAACAAAGGTAGAATTGAAAATTTTCAAAATGATGAATATGAAGAAATTGCTAGGTATGGTGATACTTTTGCTGGTTACACAGCTGAGTTTTGCGCAATATTTAAACTAACAGCCAACGGCTTTGTGGCCGACGATAATAACGATTTTGCAGTCGTAGAAGCACCAAATGTAAAACAAACGGATTTGTACAAGAACGTACTCAATGCCATTAATTCGTTGTACAGCAATCCTCAAAAGGATCTCAGTGTCCTGGAAGGTGAGAGCATAACGTTAACACGTTATGAAGAAAAAGCGCTACCAGTAAGGCATAGCACTGGAGCTTTGGGAAAATCGAATTATAAATATGACCTGCCGTACACTTTATCCTTTCTTTTCAAAGATGGCAAGATCCGGATCAACAGTCCTACTTTTGAACTTAGAAGATGGTATAAAGCAACCTACAGAAAGGGAAGTGATTGGGATAATAGTGACTGGAAAACGCTAAATCTTGTAAAAGATAAGAAAGACAGCGTCGCTATTTATGACCAAAATGGAGAACTTCTTCTAGAAGATGCTACCAATGGATTGAATACTCATCTTAATGCAATCGTAAAACAGATTATTGATAAATCTAATAGTATCAATAATTGGTAACCAAGGTATTTAAAAAAGAAAAAGCTAATCTTTCGATTAGCTTTTTCTTTTATGATACTGTTGACATTCGAATAACAAATGTTGCAGCTGTAAACCAATAATTATTTAGTCCAGACTAGTTTCTGGCGCTTTACCGATAAGTTCCATAAACTGATCTAACTTAGGGGTAATGATGATCTGTGTTCTTCTGTTTCTTGCTTTTCCAGCTTCGTTATCGTTAGGTGCGATGGTATTATATTCGCCACGTCCCGCTGCGGTTAACCTTTTTGGATCTACTCCATAATTGTTTTGTAAAGCCATCACCACGGATGAAGCTCTTAACGTACTTAAATCCCAATTGTTGCGGATATTAGGCATGCTGATAGGCACATTATCGGTGTTACCTTCAATCAGTACATCGTAACTGTTGTAATCGGTGATAATCTTAGCAATTTTAGCTAATGTTTCACCTGCTTTGTCTGAGATCTCATAGCTTCCAGATTTATAAAGCATATTATCGGCAAGTGATATGTAGACGACTCCTTTTAATACCTGAATATCAACATCTCTGATTTCTTCTCTGCTTAAGGAGCGTGTCAGGTTGTTGGTCAACACTAAATTAAGTGAATCACTTTTGTTTTTACTATTGACAAGCTGCTGGATGTATTTGTTTGATGAATTAATTTCATCCACAAGTTTCGAAATATTCACATTTCCTTGATTGCTGGAGTTTAGACAGTTGTTTAATGCTGTCTGTAATGCGGCAACATTTGCTTTTTCGGAAGCAATCTGCTCATCCAGACTCTTAATTCTAATTTTTGAACCACTTAAATCACTTTCAGTGGACTGTAATCGGCTACTGAGCTCTTGATTACTTTGTTGTAATTGCGTGTAACTTGCCTGCAGTGCGGCAAATTTTTTGTTACTGGTACAACTTGATCCCAAAGTTGCCAACGCTAGGAGAGCGCAAATAATTAACGGATATTTCATAGTTTTTAAAATTAAAAATTAATACTTGACAGGCATCTCGGAGATATAATAAAAACAGTCAATTACCTTTTTTTATTACGTCTCTAGCCAGACCAATAGTATAACACAAAATTGATGCCTTATTGGCTCACAAGCTGATGTTAATTCATAGATATAACATAAACGTATAAAACGGTATGTTATTTTAAAAAACCAAGGTTTGCTGTAAAAGTTTTCATAGGATCATCCTGGCAATCGAAAATTGAATGGTGATCGCAGCTAATGAACGGTAGAATCGGAGGTCGAGATTTTTGTACAGTTTTTAAAATGATGAAAAGTGCTCGTTCATATTTGGTTATTATTAACCATTTTATAAAAGCATGCGGGGATGTACATTTGTTACTTGTAAATGAGTCCTGTTTTATATTGAATTGTGCTATCATTTACGTTCATGGACTGTCCAGGATTAGAATAGAGAGGGTTTTCATGTGGCGAATAATCACTAAATTTCAGTAAAAATTTATAATAATACGAAATGAAAGTCTATCTACTAACAGCTTTATTAATAGGGATCTGTTTTCTTAATTCCTGCATGTTAACAAAACGCGTGACAAATCATTCGTTCATTCGATCTGATGAGAAAATTCTGATTCGACGGGATTTTACGAAATACTTTTCCAATTGTCAGGTGGAAGGATCAACAGTGATCTATGACAATACGAATAAAACATGGGTATGCAGCGATATGGAGGATGCAAAAACTGAAAATCTTCCTGCATCGACTTTTAAAATCGTAAATCTGCTTATTGCATTGGAAACAGAGACAATAAAGGATGAAAATGACATTATTAAATGGCCTGGCCAAACCGATACGGTAAAATATGGATACCGACCGGATATTTATCACGATATGACCGTAAAAGAGGCATTTAAAGTGTCAGCAGGATGGGTATTTGTTGAATTAGCAAAAAAGATAGGTAGGGAGAAATATAAAGAATACTTGAGTTTAGCCAAGTATGGAAATTTAAACTTATCGCATGCGGATGATGATTTTTGGAATTTTGGTGCATTTAAAATTTCCCCCATCAATCAGGTTGATTTTCTGAGGAGACTTTATAACGAGGAACTCCCTTTTTCAAAAGAAAACCAACAGATTGTAAAAAATGTGATGGTTACAGAAGAGACAGACAGCTACATGATCCATTCAAAAACCGGCTGGACCAAGGAAAATGACATCAATACAGGATGGTGGGTTGGTTACATTGAGCGTAATAATAAGGTTTATTTTTTTGCTACCCGAATTTTGCAGGACAGGAAATTGAATTTATCAAATTTTGGAAATTGCAGAAAGGATATTACAAAGGCTATTTTCAAGGAACTAAAAATCATGGATTAAAAGGCAGTAAATAATCTTAAAGAGCGCCTCCATGTGGAAGCGCTCTTTTTTATCATATAACCTTCGTCTAATTTAGCTATGTACGCAGGCTGATGCAGCTCTGTCCAATTGACTTTCTTCTTCGTTCTCTGAGATCTTTTTAGGGAAGCTTACAAAACTCAGGATAAATGTCACTGACAGCAACAGGATACTGACCCATAATACATAATGAACGCCATAATGTACACTGACTATTCCTCCGAGAAATGCGCCTAAGGAAATTCCGATATTAAAAGAGGAAGTCAGTAAGCTGTTCACAAACTCTAAGGCATGATGGGGAACAGATTGAGTGGTCCGGATATTGGATACCAAAAACCCGCCGGTATGGATCATTCCCCAAAGGGATACGATGATCACCATCGGAATATAATGTCCGCCAAAATAGTAAGCGAGAATCTGTACCGTCACTAAGAGCATTAAAAACAGTCTGGCTGTTAAGAGCACATTGCGGTTCAAGGCTAATCCCATTAACCAGTTTCCTAACGTGCCCATGCCACCGAAGAGGAGCAGCATCATACTGATCTGCGCACCGTCCATCTTGGTAATCTCTTCCAGATAGGCGGTCAGGTAGGTATAGCTGGCAAACATGGCCGCTAAAGTGGCTATGGTCGAGATAAGATTGAGCCATAGAAGCGGGCTTTTCAACACTTCGACCTGATTTTTGGTCGATATTGCCTGATCTGCCGGCATAGATGGGATAAAGAGCAATAGACCTATAAAAGCAATTAAACTGATCGCGCTACTGAGGAAAAATGAGGCCTGCCAGTTCTGGAATAGATCTACGGCATAGGTGGTGAGGGGAATACCGAGCACCGTGGCCAAGCTTAATCCCAGCATAACGGTGGAAACACCCTTTGCACCCTTTTCTTTAAATGCAATGGCGATGGCGATATTCCAGAATAGCGGATGCAGGATCGCAGGTAAGATACGGGCGACCATCAGCATGTTGAAGTTGGTCGAAAAGGCGGAAATTAAATTCGAAAATACAAAGATACTCATGACCAGACAAAGCAATAGCTTTCGGTTTATCTTGGTCGTAAATGAGGTGATAAAAGGGGAGGAAACGGCGACAGTGATCGCAAAGGCACTCAACAGCCAACCTGCCGTATCGATGGATACGTCAAATTGCCGACTGATGGTCGGTAGGATGCCGACGATCCCAAATTCTGTGGTTATAATGCCAAAAGCGCCAAGTGCTAAGACGTAAATTGATGTTTTCATTATTTGTTAAAATTTATGTATGGCAAAATTGAACAGAAAAAATGTGAAAAATCAGTATATTTTCATGATAATTAGGTATTTTTGCCTTATGAAACGCGAGAACATCGATGAATTGGTCAAGGTGGAATACCATCAGGGCGCTAGTTGTCCATTACGGGATATGCATTTTTCCTTTTTTCAGATTGTGTATGTTATTTCTGGAAAAGGATTTCTGAACATCAACAACAATATGGCTTCTTACAGTAAAGGCAGTCTAATTCTCCTGACACCAAATGATCAGCATCATCTGGAAATCTTGGAGAGTACGGATCTGTTGCTTGTGAAGTTCAGTGAACGCTATGTGAAGAATTACCCTTGGAACAGCATTAATTCCATGGAATGCCTCCTGTATGGCGCTTCTTTTTTGTCGGGTTGTATTTTACAGAATAAGCCTGATATTGTTTTGGTCAATTCGATTGTGGAGTCACTGCTTCATGGTATCCATCATCCGGATCTGTATCAGGATGAGCTGACGTTGAATTACGTGAATGCTTTAATTGTGATTGCGGCACGAAATATCTCCAAAATGCGAGCGGAGCAAATTACCTCCAATTCGGATAAGAGGGTGATTCAGATTATAGATTATATCCAAGGCAACATCCATGATCCCGCATTATTGAAAGTTGCTGTGATCGCGAAGAAATTCGGGTTTTCAGAAACCTATCTGGGCAGTTACTTTAAAAATCAGTCCGGAGAAACGATTCAGCAGTACATCTTGAATTATAAAATGCGCCTGATTGAACACCGGGTGCTGTTCAGTGATATGCGGGTCAATGAAATCGTCACAGAGTTTGGTTTTTCAGATGAAAGCCATCTGAATAAGTTTTTCAAAAAACGGCATCAGATGAGCTTATCAGAATTTAAAAAGACGAAGGGTAATAAGGTCGTTGCCTAATGCCTTTTTTGATCAGAAAAATTTTAAACTTCTACAATTAAATAGGACTGACCCTCTTTCTCCCGTTTTAATACCGGAAGAGCGACATTATATACTGGAATTTCGCTTGTGGTATGACCGCTGAGTGTACCACCATGTGCATGTCCATGAAAGGCAATCGACACCTGTCTTCTGGTCAAGGGTTCTGCCAGGTGCGAAGAGCCAAGAAAAGGGAACAGTTGCTCGGGCTCACCCGCTACAGTATCTTTAATCGGTGCATAGTGGAGGAGTACAGCTTTGGGCAGATGGGGACAATCTTGTTCTAGACGGGTCAATGCACGGTCAAGCTGTAAAGATTCATTGACGGCCTCATGCACAAATTGCTTCATCATATCTTCCCCGAAAATAGACAGCATATACTGATCAAATCCACCTCCAAATCCTTTTACGCCTGCAAATGCAACATCGGCTAAGACAATGGATTCGCCATCTAAAATCGTCATATGATGTTCCGTCAGAATTTGTTTGATTATTTTCTGTCTGCCTTTTTCGTAATCATGATTGCCTAAAACGCCGACCACAGGTATGCGCAATGCTTTTAACTCTTCACCCAGTACAACAGCTTCCTCTTCGTCTCCGGTATCCGTCAGATCACCGCATATCGCCAGTACATCGGCTTTTCATTTAATTCTTCAAATATGCTCTTGAGCAATCCTTTGTCTGAAACACGAATATGTATATCCGCCATGGCGGCGATTCTCGTTTTTTTGCGTACTTCCATAGATTATATTGTCGTTATCGTGTATGATTTATAATTCCATTCTTTCACATCTACCTCATATTGGGTTTGGTCGATGAGCGGACCCCGACATACTTTTTCGACGGGAGAGGGAATGTCATATTGCTCTGCAGCTCTTCTCATCAGCTCATCAAATAACCATTTGGGGATGATTTCGCGATAGTCTGAAGGATAGACAAACTGAAAAATAAGCAATTGTGCCAAGAGGAGGTGCCAGTGTGGGTCTAAGCGTTTCAGCAATAATTCCCAATCCACATTTTTCCCATATTTCAACAAAATATGGTTGATGTCTGCACTATCGTGACGCTCTCGGTTCTGTACATAAATTTTACACCAAAGGAGTTCCTCTACGGGTATAAATTTAACCGGTACGTCTGCAAAATGTCCGTTTGGTGCCCGTTCGTACCAGCTATCATCTACTGTACAGATGTTGTTTACGGTATCGAATATAATATCGATAAAATAGTCGCCATGGAAGACTTTGCAAGCCATCTGACGTCCGTCAGCTCGGTTTGATAACCCTTTTCAGCAAAATATTTCAGAATTTTAGGATATTCACTGCTCTTGCAGAAGATATCCAAATCTTTGGTGTCTCTAAAGATGCCTGTATAGTGGAACATGGCAAAAGCACCACCTAACATAAACTGACACTCACACTCCTGTAAGAGGAGCAGCGCGTCCTTATAAAAATCTCCCGATTCCTTTTTTTCTTTATCCGTTGTGAGCATATTGTATCGTTAGTAATAGATTTCGTGTAGATAGAACAATTTCATAGCACTGTTAGTTTGGTATGTGCTATTTTTAAAGACTACCTTGTCCTTTCTCTTTCTTTATTTTTCATTGGAATGGCTAATTGCATTCGTCATTGTAAATCTGCTGGGCGGGTTCAGGTTTTTATGCCTTCCTCCGTAGCTGATCTTGCACCGTACATAACAAATTAAGGTGTAAAATATACAGCTGCTCAGGGTACTTATACCTGATGTCCATCCATTTATGAACGTATCTATTTATTGGCTGTTCATGGTTTAAAAAGCGACATTATGAGAAATTTAATATCAACACAATGGCATGCCTTTCTAGATTATATATTGGCATTTACCCTTTTGGTAGGTCCCTGGATATTCGGATACAGTGAGGATCATTATGGAAAACTGATCAGTGTCTTAGCGGGTGGATTGATCATCGTTCTTTCGGTTCTGACACGGTACGAAGGAGGTCTTATTCGCATCATACCTATGCCATTGCATCTGAATATGGATGTTGTGCTAGGTGTGTTTTTAATTGTTTCACCTTTTGTTTTAGATTTGGTATACGAGGCTATTATGTGCTTGGTTATCTTAGGGATATTGATCTTAGGCTCGGGCTTGTATAGCATTCCCGAAGTGAAAAAACATGAGCCTCCGGTAGATATTAAATACGATACCGAAAGAGATTGAGTGAGGAGTGCCCTCTACTTGCTAGTGAATAGTATCGCGTACTCCATCTTTGATGGGTACGCGATAAAAAGTGCATGATCGTTAGCGTCTGTCGCGTCTGTTTCCTGTTATCCGCATTATAGCATAGATCGCAAGTGCTAAAAAGATAATTCCGAAAATGATTGATAAAAACATAATTGCCAAATTAGAATGTTTACAGAATAATTTTAATCCACATTTTTACATCATGACTGAAGCTCTTTTTTACCAAATATGGCTTTAATGCCACTTGAGCTGCCTCTTATTGTATACTGGATTTCTTATTAAGAACCATTGAAGTATGGAGTAGTTCAATTATACATGTAGGTTAGGTGTTTTTTGAGCAATACCCGTAATTACCACTTCTTGACGAAATCTTTACGGGAGCGTATCTTTTCCCATATTATTTTATTAGCAGTCTCTTAAATTGTTGATATTTAATTGTTTATTATGTTATTTAACGACATTGGCTTCTAATTCAACTTTTAGGGTTTCAAATAGTTGCTGTACTTCAAGTACTGTACTTGTTTGCTTGATTTGGTTCCGATTGATCCATTCCTGAAAAACATCAAAATTTTCAAACAATGCTGCTGAATCTGTGGTGTAGATATTGAGCCGAACGATATTCTTGAGTTCGAAATCAGCTTCACGAATTACTTTTTCAAGATTTTCCAATGTCTTTTGCAATTGGGTACGCATATTTTCATCACTTGAAATTCCATGCTCGTCAATCGCTGTCTGTCCGGATACGTACAATGTACTTTCAACATGTTTCACTTCTACTGCCTGGACATAGCTTCGGGCATCTTGCCAAGTCCATGGATTAATGATCTTTTTTTCCATTTTACTGTTTTATTAAAGTATGGTACAAAGATCAAGATGTTGCTTTATAAGACCGTGTGACAAATATCACAGTTTTCAAATGTCTTATAATATACGGCTTAATGTTTCGCGGGACACTCCGAGATAGGATGCCAACAATGATTTGGGAATGCGCTGTATCAAAGAGGGCTGGTTTTTAATGATCTGCTCGTATCTTTCCTTTGCACTGGAAGTAAGAAATGATAAAATCCGTTGTTGCGAGCCAATATGTCCAGCAATCGATTTTTTAAGGAAAAAGTGTTCTATCTTCTGCATATGCGCACATAGCTTCTCAAAATTTTCCAGCGTTAGGCAAAGCATTTGTGTGTTTTCAATACATTTTAACGCTAATGTGGCTCTGCTTTGGGAGTAAAAGGCTACGAAATCTGTTTCCCACCAGTCTTCCATTGCAAAAGAAATGAGATGTTGCTTTGCATCGCTATCGGTGTATGTTAGCTTCACTAATCCGGAGAGTACAAAGTATACATGCTTAACCGGTTGGCCTTCTGCTATGATCAGTTCATTTTTCTTAAATTCTTGAAATGTAAAATGATCGAATATTGATGAAAAATCATCATCCGAAAGGCTGATGATTTTTTCGATATGTGCTCGCAATTTATCTTTTATAGCATTCATGTGAGATTCTAATATTTGAAGTCACCTGCAAGTTATGCATCGTATACTAAGTTATAAAATGATTGCTTTATTTTATCAAGCGAATAATGATCTATTGAACTTAACAACATCTGGATGAGCAGGATAACTTGACATCGCTGAAAGTTCGGCAATAGCTTTATCCCTCAAAATGGGTGCATCATCTTTAACGGCGTCCGCCAATGCCTGTTTTAATGCTGTTGCATTCAATTCTGTGCAGTAGGCTGGCGTTCCGGGTTGGTGTCTCCAGGATTCTGAAAGTGGGCCAGCGTCAACGATATCGTAGCCCGCTTGATCAACTAATGTAGCAATTACTTTTTTGGCCTCGGCATCATCACCCGCTATAGCCATGGCAATTCTGTCTTCGGCTCCAGCATCTTTTCCGCCACTGATAAGCGTTTCCGCCAATAAATTGTTGAATGCTTTGATCACCGTTCTTCCCAATTGTTCAGATACCCAGATGCTCTCTACTTTTCCATTTTTGATCTCTTCAATATCGGCATCACGGAAGGGATAATAATTGGAGGTATCGACCACGATGACCTTTTCAGGAACGTCTGCGAACAGATCTTTTGGTAAAGTTGGGATTGCTATGGTCGGTATCGCTAAAATGATCACATCAACATCTTTCACCACTTCCTTCTGATCGGCAGCTGTAACACCTAATTCCTGAGCGCGCGCATTCAATTTATCCTTGTCGCTTGTATTGTTAATTTTCACCTGGTGACCAGCCGCAGCCATTTTTTTAGCGATTGTTCCACCTATTGCACCGGTACCTATTATTCCTATTTTCATATGCTCTTTATTTTAATATGGATTGTTTTGTCTTCATGCTATCATTTCCTTTCTATTTAAAAGCTATTCGGAATGATCTTTCGCACAGCACAAAGTTATCGCTATTTCACTATCATTTGTATAGGCCTTTCCTGAAGGAAAGCAGACTTTTGGATTTAAACGGCTAGAAGTGCTCTAATTGCCCTTTATAAATTTCACTTTCCTTTAGGTAACTACTATCTTTTGGTTAGTAATTTTGCTGTAATTTTGTAAGGTGTAAAAATAGGTGCGGTCAATACTTAAGAAAATCTCGAATGGAGATGACGCATTTTATATAAATCACCAGATATTATGGGTAATAAAAAGAAATTGAAACTCGCTGCGATAATTGATGGACCTGGATGGAATCATACCTCTTGGCAACATCCGGATATGCCATCAGACGCAGGCGAAAATATAGACTTTTACGTTCAGCAGGCTAAACTTGCGGAAGATGCCAAATTTGAAAGTTTATTTTTGATTGATGTCAGTCATGTTGGTCCCGGGAATATTCCACATTATCTGAGTATGTTCGAGGGGGTTTCTATCATGTCAGCTTTAGCGATGGTGACCAAAAATATAGGACTTGCATTCACGGCCTCGAGTTCTTATACCGACCCCTATAATATCGCAAGACAAGCATTGTCTTTAGATAAAATAAGCAGAGGTAGAGCGTCACTGAATGCCATTACTTCCAATCCGGGAGGGATGGTAAATTTCAGTCGGGGTCATTTGTCGAAAGCAGATCAGTATCCCATGCATATCGAGTTTTTAGAAATTATAAGGAACTTGTGGGACACCTATGAGGACGATGCATTTGTAAGAGATAAAGAGAATGGAATCTTTTTGAATCCACATAAAATGCATTTAACAAACTATAGAGGGAAATATTTTTCTGTTGAAGGTCCTTTGAATATAAGCCGTTCTGTTCAGGGAAGACCTGTTCTATACACCGCAGGTAGCTCGCCAACATTCGTTGATATTGCGACTACTTACACAGATGGTGCTTTTATAGGAGGCTTTTCCATGGAAGAGACAAAACATACCGCTATGGCGTTGAGAAGAAGTTGGATGAGAAACAAAGAAACCAGGACAACTTTATCATCGCCACTTCGCAAAACCCGATCGTGGGAAGAACGGATGCTGAAGCGCATCAGAAATATATGGAGTTGGCTGTATTGAATCGGTATCAGCGAATTGCACCACCGCTTTTTTTAGGTTCTGCCGAAAGTGTAGCTGATGAAATTCAAGAATGGTACGAACAGGGAATAATGGATATGCTGATCATTAAACAGGATCATCCCTACGGTCTCCGAGATTTTATCGAACTGGTTGTTCCTATTTTACAAGAACGCGGAATTTTCCATACGGACTACGAAGAAACAACGCTGCGCGGAAACCTTGAGCTTCCAAAACCAGCATTCAGAAATTTTTAAAAGCATCAAGGGATTCAATTAAATCAAAAATTCAAAAACATGAAAAAACATATCGCTCATTCCATTTTAGAACTCGCCATCGTTTCAGAAGGCAGTACATTTGGGGAGACCTTACAGCATTCGCTAGAACTGGCTAAAGTGGCAGAAGCAAATAATTATAAACGTTATTGGTTTGCGGAACATCATAATTCGGCTTCGGTAGGCAGCAGTGCCACTTCGCTGCTCATACTTTATGTTGCCGAAAACACCAGTAAAATAAGAGTAGGGTCGGGTGGCATTATGCTCCCAAATCATTCGCCTTTGATCATCGCAGAGCAATTTGGGACATTGGCGCATCTTTATCCAAACCGGATTGATTTAGGTCTGGGAAGAGCTCCAGGTACAGATACGCTGACGGCTCAGGAGATCCGATCGGATTTTATGAAAGCTGCGCACTCATTTCCTGCAGAAATTGAGAAAATTGAACATTATTTTTCAAATTCCAACAGCACAGGTAAGGTTAGAGCACCGATCGCAGAAGGTGCGGATGTTCCCATTTACATTTTAGGATCGAGTACAGATAGCGCGCATCTAGCTGCTCGAAAAGGATTGCCTTATGCTTTTGCAAGCCATTTTGCCACCGATCATTTAATGTCGGCATTAAAATCTATCGGGAAGAGTTCCAACCTTCTGATATGATGGAAAAACCTTATTCGATTGCAGGTGTTAATGTGATTATTGCTGATACGGATGAAGAAGCACAAAAATTGTTTACATCACTGATCAGAATGTTTTTGGGTATTTTGACCGGGAATTCTCAACCGTTGCATCCACCAACAGAAATGACGGAGGATTTGGAAGACATTTTCCATCATCCAAGTGTACATCAGATGCTGAAATACTCATTTGTGGGCACTAAGGAAAGGGTAAAAGAACAGACGAAAGCATTTCTTGAACAAACGCAAGTGGATGAACTGATCGTCGTATCGACAATCTATGATTTCAAGGATCGAATCAAATCGACCGAATTGTTTGCTGAAGTCATGAGCGAAATCAATGCCGATGATAGCACGGATTAACATTAACCTAATCCGCTTTTCATTATATTTAAAACTAAAACAATGGCACAAAAAAAAGTTCACTGTGACTGTCTAGAAACCATAAGACCGGTGCGCGACACGTTGGATGTTATCAATGGTAAATGGAAAATACCTATTATTATATCCATCGGTGTCGGTAACGATCGTTTCACGGATATCCAGGAGAGTATTCCTGGGATCTCGCCCAAAGTTTTGGCTAAAGAACTGAAAGATCTTGAGCAGCATAAACTGCTCCGGAGAATTATTATTGAGGAGTATCCTGTAAAGATCTCGTACCAGCTGGAGGAATATGCAGATACGTTGACCCCAGTCATCTATGCACTGAAAGATTGGGGCATTAACCATAAGAAAAAGGTGTTGGAGTAAGTTGATTCTGAAGTCAAAAACGCTCAGGGCTATATTTCCGTTTTTAACAGGATTATAAAATTATAGTTTTACATTTGGAACTTGTACTTCAAACCTTACTATATGAACTCTAATTTATTGGCTTTGCTTTGCTGCTTTGCGCTGACCATCTTTATTCATCCTGCATTTTCTCAGGTTTCTGATCAGGATATCAAGAAAGAACAGCAAAATAAAAGTCTTAAGATCTTAGTGATATCGGATTTAAATGATAGCTATGGATCTACGACTTACAGTCAGGAAGTGTTGGATCTAGTGGGAAATGTTTCAACATTAAAGCCAGATCTTATTTTGTGCGGGGGAGACATGGTAGCAGGACAAAAGAAGACTTTAACGCGAGAGGCTATTCAGGCTATGTGGAAGGGATTTGATCAGGCTGTTCTGCAACCTATAAAGGCTTCTGGAGTACCATTTGGATTTACCATGGGCAATCATGATGCATCTCCCAATTTTGTGCTGGATCGTGAAGTTTCGGCATCATTTTGGGCCAATCATAAAGCTGATGTCAATCTTACTTTCATCGAAAGCAGTCATTTTCCGTATTACTTTTCTTATATAAAAAATAATGTGTTCATGATCTCCTGGGATGCATCATCATCTCAAATCCCAGCTGAAGTGAAAAGTTGGATGAAGGAGCAGTTGGATAGCCCTTTGGCTAAAGAGTCGAGATTTAAAATCGTATTAGGCCACCTGCCTTTATATGCACTCGTTGAAAGTAAAAATAAACCAGGAGAAGTTCTGGAGCATGCTGATGAGACCTTGCAGTTTTTGAAAGAAAATCAGGTAGACCTGTATTTATCGGGTCATCAACATGTGTATTACCCTGCTAAAAAGGACTCGGTGATTTTATATCACAGCGGTTGCCTGGGTGGAGGGCCTCGTTCTTTATTGGGGCATCATGAGGCTCCATATAAGTCCTATGGCTTTATTGAAATCCCGAAAAACATAAAAAATAAGGATGCGGTAAAAGTAAGTGCGATAAGAGCGGATGATAAGCATGAAGTTAAACTGGAAGATTTACCTGCTCAGGTTTCGGGGTTTAATGGAAACGTGCATAGAATCGATCTCGCGAAGTAGCCATGATCCATGTTTTTTATGCTGTTATTGTTTTAAGGGATTTTTTCGATAAGATGAAGGACTAATGCCTCTGGTGTTCTTATAAAAATGAGAGAAATGGCTTTCATCGTTGAATCCAAATTCGTTAGCAATCTGTCTAAAGGTAAATTGCCCTGACTCCAATCTTTTTTCAATCAATATCACTCTGTATTCATTGATATATTCGCGATAACCCATTTCAAAGTTTCGCTTAAAGTAACTGCTAAAATAAGTCGTAGCAATATTGAAATGTGATGCGATATGTTTAATTTTTAGTTGATTAGGCTGATAGATGTGTTGATGGATATAGGAAATCAAGTGCTCTTTTGCGGGGAATTGGTCTTTTCCAATTAAAGATATACCTCTCATCGATTCCTTGATCATGCCGAAGATGGAAAGAATCTGATGAAAAATTATCGGTGAAGATGCTATTTGTTTCGTGCTGTTGTACAGTAGCATGTTATCTATGGTCTGCCGTAAAATTTTTCGGATATCTGGAGCGAAATTCAATTTTAATTCTTTTAGAATCTTATTGTTCATGATATCCACTGGATCATTCGTCATATAATCCAATAACTTCCAGTGATTTTTACTACTGAAATAATCATCTGTGAATTTGATGGCGATAACTCTAGTTCGTTTTCCTATCTTAAAATTATGTTCGTCTTGTGGTGATATCACAAAAAGATCTCCTGAAGTATATGGAAAGCTATTGTGATTAATCTGATGGATACCCGAACCTTTATAGATGTATACGAGCTCATAATAGTTTTGCCCATGGACCGTTAGATGAAAATCCGATTCTTCAAAATCTAGTAATTGCAATGCGTCAAATTGCTTCAGTTTGGTCATATGCTAGCGATGAATTATTGTTTTTATGCGAAACCTTTTGATGCTTATATGTTAATCTGGCTATTCATGAGTAGAATCCAGTAATCGTTAGAAGCTTAGTTTTATGTTTTTATGACGTAAATATACATATTAATGTTGTTATTATACATGTGGTGAAATTGTGCATCAGGGTAATTTTGTCTGTATAAACAACAATGAACATGGACAATTTTGTCATGATAGCTTTTTGTATAGCTATGGGTATGATCTTCCGTTATGCAAAACTAATCCCTCAAGATGCACATAAGGGAATAAATACTTGGATCCTGTATCTTGCACTACCTGCGGTATCTTTTAAATATATCCCTCATATTGAATGGAGTAATCAGATGTTATTCCCTGCAATTTCCCCTATAATCGTATGGGCAGGAAGTTGGATATTTATGGAACTTATTGCCGATATAAAAATACGGACAGCGTACCCGAAGTACATTGGAATTGTCTAGTGCATATAGTAATACCTCTTTTATTGGTTTTCCATTGATTATAGCCTATTTTGGAGAGCAAAATTTGAGTATAGCCATTATTTGTGATCAGGTGATGTTTGTGCTTTTATCTACTATTGGTATCATTGCTGCGGTTAAAGGAAATCGTGCCGACACTGCTGGTATTAAGGCTTCTATGTTGGTAAAACGGCTGTTTACTTTTCCACCTTTTATTGGATGTGCCGGTGCACTTATCCTTTCCAGTTTCATGGATCTTAGTGTAGCGGAACCATTTTTCTCTAAAATGGCAGGCACAGTAGGTCCATTGGCATTGTTCTCGGTAGGTTTACAACTCAAATTTAAAGGATGGAAACAGGAAATCGCTCAACTTTCGATGACTATGTTATATAAATTGATGATCGCACCTCTTTTAGTTTTGCTTGTTGCCGTGCTCATCGGGATAAAAGGAGATATCGTGCGAATCAGTATTTTTGAAGCAGCAATGCCAACATTGATAACCTCCAGTATTATTGCAGAACAGTTTAAACTCAATGCTAGATTGACCAACTTGATTATCGGTATCAGCATTTTGGTGGGGTTCATTACAACTGCATTTTGGAAAGTTATCATGGATTATCTGGTGATTTAAGGGCGCACGCTGACCTTCCATGAAGCAGTTGTACTTTGACGTATATCTATAATGAACTTTTCTGGTATTGTTTACCTTGGTATTCTGATGATGATTGAAGTTAAAGTTTTTTTAAGGTTAACACACTTTTGTTTTTAATGTAACTGTGTCTAAATTGTGCTGACGATTTACATTTATTATAATAACATAAAAAACCTTTTCAGATGCTACTTGAAAAGGTTTTTTAATTAGCAATAATAGGTTTTATATGTTCTATTATAGCTATATAGCTGATGATATCTAAGGTAATAGTTCATATACACGAACGTAATCGATTTCAAAGACGTTCGGGAATATCTTTTCATCAACCCCATGTTTACCACCCCAATTTCCGCCGATGGCTAAATTGAGTATCCAGTGAAATTTTTGATCAAAGGGCCATTCTGCAAAGGTTTTATGCTCATTTTCAACGGAAAAAATCTCCTGATCATCGATAAATCCTTTGATATATTCCGGTGTCCAATCCACACGGTACAAATGAAAATCATCTGAAACACCTGCTACTTTTGTTGTTGCAGTTTTTTGGGTATTGATATTATGGTTATAAGCTTTGGTATGGGTCGAGATGTGGAGTACATCCTGATCGTAACCCACATGTTCCAAGATATCGATCTCACCCGAATTAGGCCAATTGCCATATTTGGATGCTGTCGGTAACATCCAGATCGCAGGCCAATTGCCGCGTCCCCGTGGTAATTTTGCACGGGCTTCAAAGCGACCGTAAAGGAAATCACCTTTGTCTTTGCTTACCAATCGGGCAGAAGTGTAAGGTTTACCGCCTTTGCTTTCCTTTAAAGCTTTGATTTTTAAGACCCCTTTACCGACAACGGAGTTTTTTAACGAAGATGCAACATAATACTGATCCTCATTATTGCCCCAGCCGTTATATTTTGAACCTACATCATACGACCATTTGGTCGTGTCGGGTAAGCCCTCGTAATTAAATTCGTCGGCCCAGACAGGTTCAGTCGAAAAGCGGTAAGCTTTTTTTGCGGCTGCGGCGCTGGTATTTGACTTATTAGTCGTTACATAAAAAGGGATATTGGCGGTAGCTACATTGTTGTGACCATCGGAAACGTAGACAAACAGGCGGTATGCGCCTTCTTCCGTAGGAGCTGTGAGCTGTGTGTGCTGTTCACCTTCAGCTGCAATACGTCCTAGAATAGCCTTCGGTCTTTCTTCACGGTCACCACCTTCTTTGAGGTCGGTACTTTCGTGCAGAAGTTCCCAGCGTGTCGTTAATGTGTCGCCATCCGGATCGTTTACAGACACGGCAATGGGATAAGTTTTCCCAGGTTCGACATAAACAAAGTCAGCCGCTTTTTTTCCATCTAACAGCAAAGACGTTACATGTGGAGACCGGTTTGCAGGCCATTTTTTTGACCAGAGGTATTCCATCACATCGACCACTTCGTTTTCTTCACCCGCTTCGGTGAACAGTCCGTACCAGGTCGGGGTGCGTTCTTGTTTCTGTCCCCATAAGAAGACATAAGACCCTAAGCAGTTCTTATCTGTGCCGATAGAGGCTTCATAACGGCTTTTGTAGACCGCCGCTTTTTCACTGCTGTTCTCCTCTATGGAAGCAGACCAGGGCGTCTGTGTGACTTCCCAGTGCCCTGTAGGACCCCATTCGGTCACGATATACGGTTTGGTCCAACCCACACTTTTAATCTGCTGGGGCACGGAAGCGAGTCCTCCATATACCTGAACAGCGATCAGATCGATAGCCGGGCATTTTTCCTGAATATAATCAAATTCCTTTTGGTTGATACCGGCCAACATGGTCGTCACCAAGTGATTGGGGTCAAGTTCATGAATCATTACTGCAATAGCATTGACCGCATCCCATACCTTTGGGTTACTGTAATGGAGGTTCAGTTCATTGCCGATTCCCCAGGCCAAGAGTGCAGGATGGTTACGGTATTGCAATACCGTTTTACGGATGCCCTCCAATTGTTGTGCTACCTGTTCGGGATTGTTGTAATCAAATCCATGCCTTTCGGCACGGACATCCAGTCCTAAGGTAACGGTGAGTCCCAAGCGATGGGCATCGTCCAATATTTTGCCTGCATTTTGTGGACTCCAAGTGCGTATGGAGTTGCCCCCATACGCTTTTAGACGATCCATATAATTGGTTCCACCAGCGCCTTTGATAAAATACGGCTGACCGTCACGCTTGATGGTATAACCACCATTTTCTTTAGCAATGACTGTTTTAACGGGTTTGTTATCTTGCGATACCGCCAGCTGTACGTTGAAAAGGAGGAGGGAACATAAAATTCCTGTTTTTATACGACTCATAATCTATCTGAAATTAGGGTTAGCATCGATTTGCGTTTGCGGTATAGGCAAAGATTCACTCACACCAGGAATAAATTTAGCACCAAATACTTCTTTTGCTTTACCGGTACGTACCAAGTCATTGAAACGCTCGCCCCACCACTCACAGGCAAATTCTGCTCTGCGCTCGTCCAAAATCTGGTTTAAAGTTACGTTTGCAATAGCACCCAATTTAGCCCTTTCGCGCACCAATCGGAACGGTTCGTCGCCATTTTGTCCTTTCCGTACTTTTGCTTCCGCATTTAAAAGCAAAACATCTGCATACCGTAAGATACGAACATTATTGTTTGCGCCATATTCCATACGTCCTTCGGTCATCTGTGCTTTTGGAAGGTAAGCTTTTCCATTGAAATATTTGATGCCGAATGGATTGCCATAGACCACATCACCGCTAGGAGTGGTTACGGAAGTCGCAGGATTTCCGTTTATGCCACAGTACTGAATGGTGTTTTTCAAGCGTTCATTATCGCCACGGTTCGTTAGGAAATCGACAATATTCTGAGATGGGGGTACCCAACCAGCTCCAGAAATAGCACTTCCTTTTTGATCGCCTGACGGTCCCTGCCATTTAAAGAACGTTCCCCAGTCTACTCCGGGACGAACAATATCGCCTGTACCTACACCAAAATCAGAATACTGCAATTCAAATAAAGATTCGTTGGCCAGTTTTCCGGGGAGCTTAAAGAGCTCATACAGGTTTGGATATAAGGAGAATTTATTGCTCGCAATGATCTTATTGGTCGCATCTAAGACTTCTTCCCAATGCGGACTGCTGTTGTCATTACCGGCAAGGTCTGCTGCTGCTTTGGCTTTTAGAAGCAGTGCAGTATACTTGGTCACGGCACCGATATGAATGGACTGATTCGGGCGTGCATCTTCCAGTGCTTCGATACATTCATTCATTTCGGCAATGATAAACTGTCTTACCTCCGCTGCTGTGCTCTTTTCGATGGTAGCCAGGCGTCCGATATTTTCACTGTCGATCAAGATAGGGACGTTTCCGAACAGGCGGGAAGCCATCAGGTGGGCGTATGCGCGCAGAAAACGCACCTCAGCTTTGTACTGCTTATTGAGATTGAGGTCTTTGCTGTTGCCAGCCGGTATTTTTGCAGCGAAGTTATCCAGTTCGATCAGGGCATTGTTGGCCGCGATGACCAGACTGTAGTAACTGATCCAAGATTGGTTCAGCCCCCAATACGACTGCACGGTTACATCATTCTGGAAGTTTTTGATGGCCATGAGTTCCGGATTATCATTGGGGCTGGGAGCAGCCTGCAGGTAATCATCATCACGCATACAGCGGATGGATAGATCGATCCAATGGACAAGATTGTCATCGGCTGCCGAACGGTATACGCCAGAAACGGGGCCATACATAAGCGCAGGGTTGCTGTAGTCAATTTCTTCCGAACGCTGCTGGTTTTCCAGTGGCTTGTCCAAAAACTTTTTGCAGCTCGTCATGGATAACGGTACTGCTATACAGCTTGCTATGAGGATATATTTAAAGGTATTCATAAGATTAAAAAGTAAGGGTTAAAAATTAAAAGGAAACTTTGACTCCTAGGCTGTACGTCGATGCAATTGGATACACATTGGCATCAAATCCCATTTCACCTACTTCCGGTGTAAAACCATTGTATTTGGTAAACATAAAAGGTCGATCTGCTGTGACGAAGATGCGTGTAGGCATTTTCGGGAAGTCAAAACTATAACCTAACTGTATGTTTTGTACGCGGAGGTAAGCGCCACTTTCAACAAAGAATGAACTTGCCTGAAGATTCCAGGAAGCCACCGAACCTGCTGCCGATGGATGGGTGTTGCTTGTTCCTTCTCCTGTCCACAGTTTATCAGCAAAGGCCGCATCCACATTCATCTGATTATATTTTCTGCGCATGGCCCGGTTGAGGTTATGGATTTTATTGCCGCTCACCCCTTGAAAGGCGACACTCAGGTCAAACTTTTTGTAATCAAATGCCAGGTTGAAACCATAGGTGATCTTTGGTAGGTAGTTTCCGAGGTTGATACGGTCGTTCTCATCCAGTTCGCCGTTATTATTCTGATCCTTATATTGGAGATAACCCGGTAAAATAGGGGCGTTTGGATTTTGCTGATTGTAAGCCTTTGCTATCGGATCGGCATCGATCTGCGCCTGATTTTGATAAACACCTGCTACTTCATAGCCATAGTAATAGTTGATGGGCTCGTTGATCTGGATTCTGGCCGGAAATTCCGCGGACCATTCCGGATAACCGTTCATGATGTTCTCGAGTCCACCCAGATTTTTAACGGTATTTTTCAATGTGGTTACATTTCCTGCAATGGAATAGCCCAATGCACCGACTTTATCTTTCCATTGAAGGGAAAGCTCCCATCCGCTGTTGGCTACACTGCCCCAGTTTCCGTATACGCGATCCCAAGAAAATGGAATTGGTCTGCTGAAAGCTAAATCATGCGTTGTCCTGTGGTAATAGTCTAATGTACCGCTCAGACGGTTGTTCAATAAGGCAAAATCTATACCGCCATCCCATTCTTCCACCACTTCCCAACGGACCTGTGAAAAGAACCTGCCGACACGGTATCCTGGGATCCGCGTTCCGTTTGTAGTGCCTTCACTGCCAAAGATACCCGAGAAATTATTGCCGGAATACACGGTTGCGTATCCTGCATTGGGCTGGATACCGTCATTCCCGAGTTTACCCCAGCTTCCACGGAGTTTCAGTTGATTGAAAAGCTTTTGGTTTTCCATAAACTTTTCTCTCGTCAGCACCCATCCTAAACCCACAGATGGGAAGTAACCCCATTTGGTCTGGTATTTGGAACTTCCGTCGGCACGGAAAGTAGCGGTCAATAGGTATTTGTTGTCATAATCGTACGTTCCTCTCGTAAAATAGGATATTCCTGCATTTCGGGAGCCTCTTTCACCATAACCTGTTGCCGAACCGATTCCTTGCGCACCAACGCCTACATACCAGAACTCTTCGGATTCAGGTACATCGTTGGCCTGCACCCAGGTCTCACGCCAGCGTTCCTCACGTGTAGACTGCCCCAATAGGACCGACCAGTGGTGTTTGCCCGCTTGATCTTTATAGGTCAGTAAATTATCTAAGATGTAGTTGTTGTTACGTGCCTGTGCCGAACGCAGAAAAGAGCGATCGTTTCGCTGGTCGTTATCGATGTAATAAATGGGATTATAGCCGATATTATGTGTTGATTGATAGCGCTGACTAAGCTGTGATTTGAATGTAATTTTATCTTTCCATAGTTCTGCTTCTACGTAAAAACTTGGCAGGATCTGAAATCCTTTTGTTTGATTGTTGTTATAAAAGGCTGTTGCGATTGGATTGTTATACCAGAATCCCGACTGCATACCAATTGCGGTACTGGAACCGAATTTTTCAGGTTTTGAAAGTTCGATCGACGGATCGTAAACAGGGTATAAAGGCGATGCAAAATAGGCCTGACGGAAAGCGGCATTATTAGGGTGGTAGGATTTAAAATTATTTAAATGTGCCATAAATCCAACTTTCAGCCAATCTGTAACCTTAGCATCGGCCTGCATGCGCATGTTAAACTTTTGGTTGTTGTTTTTAGCATCCATGATGCCTTCTTGTTTGACATAGTTGAGGCCAAAAGCATAGGTTATTTTTTCACTACCGCCCATGATATCCACATTGTGGTTGGTGATGAGTGCTTTTGATCGTAATAGTTCATCGAACCAGTCGGTATCCATAGCTGGATTGGTTTCGGTACCACCATACTTTTCAACTGATTTTTTCACAAAGGCACCATTTCCGGTGGCATTGGCATAATTGGCATACTGCTGCGCATTGGCCATCTTTAAGCTATTGGTCGGGGTCTGAAAACCTGCAAATCCATTGTAGGTGACACGCGATTTCATATTGATGCTTCCTTTTTTCGTTGTGACGAGGATGACCCCATTTGCGGCCCGAACCCCGTAGATGGCTGCTCCGGAGGCATCTTTTAAGATGGAGATATCGGCGATGTCGTTGGGGTTTAAGAAATCAATATTGTCCATAAACATCCCATCGACAACATACAGCGGACTTTCATTGTTGAATGAACCTACACCGCGGACGCGCACGGATGGTGTTGATCCCGGAGCTCCTGAGCTGACGACCTGTACACCTGCAACGGCACCCTGAAGGGCATCCATGGAATTGGAAACCGTACGCTTGGCCATATCCTGCATATTGACCGTAGCAATAGGGGCTGTAAGATCACCTTTTCGTTGTGTACCGTAACCGACGACCACGACTTCATCCAGATTAAAATCGGCATTAGCCTTTAATTGGATGTTGAAGGAATTGCCGGTGATGGTGACCGTTTTGGTTTCATAGCCCAAAGAAGAGACCGTTAAATAACTGGTGTTCTGGGGAATAGAGAGGGAGAAGTCTCCCTGCTCGTTGCTACTTGTTCCAATTTTGGAACCTCCTGATAAGGTAATACTTGCCACTAGCGGAATCCCCAGTTCATTTGTGACTTTACCTGTAATCGTTCTGTTCTGTGCATTTACCGTATGGGTAAGACAAGACAGAAGAGCAACACTTGCAATGATGCTGACATTATTTTTCATGCTTGATGAATTAAAAAATTTAGGAATGTTTATAATTAGCTCAAAATTAGATTTAGATGGGCATAAGTTAAATTTAAACACTACTTCATTACTACGTCATGTTGCGTTAATGCGGTTAAAATCGCTATATTTGGGGTACGTCAATTGTACGTCAACCATTATAAATAGTGTATATGAAGTATTTCGCAGTCCTTTATTTTTTCGTTTTTTTTATAATACCTATTGCATTATGTGGGCAAAATTTATTGGGATTACCACTGGTCAATAATTATAATAAAACCGTATATGGTGGCGGAAGCCGGACCTGGGATATTAAGCAAGATAGCAGGGGAATCTTGTATTTTGGAAACAGTGAAGGGCTGATTACTTTTGATGGCCGGTATTGGAAATCGTATGCGTTGCCCAACCATACCATTATCCGTTCGCTATGGATTGATCAGCATGACCGGATCTATGTGGGCGGTCAGGGAGATTTCGGATATTTCGAACCATCTGAACGGGGTGGTCTGACATATACATCACTGAAAACATTGATTCCAGAAGAGTACCGCAATTTTGCTGACATCTGGAATACCTTATCTTTTGGGCAGTCAGTTTTTTTTAGGGCGACCAATGTGATTTTGAGCTCAAAGGGCAAAAAATAACGGTACATCCCGCTGCTGCGGAATGGTATTTTATGGGTAAAGTGGGTGAATCGCTCTTTGCGCAAGATAAAAAAAATGGCTTATTGGTTTACCGTAATAACCACTGGTTACCTGTGCTGGCAACGTTGCCTTATCGCGAAATGAAAATCGCATCGATGCTTCCTTTGGGTAAAGACCGGATCGTTGTATCTACTTTAAATAACCAGAACTACTTCCTGAAAGACAGGGTGTTATTGCAGTTAAATAAGGAGCGATGGGATGATAGTTATACACCATCTGCCGCGCGTATCGATGACTCCACCTTTGTTGTCGGCAATGCAAAAGAGGGCTGTCATATCCGTGATCGCGATGGGAAAACGATTCAACGCATCGGCATTCGGGAAGGTTTGGTGAACAAGAATATTTCATCGGTATTTGTAGACCAGCAAAAAATATCTGGGTGGCCAGTGACAATGGGATTTCGGTGATTTCGTACGGATCTGCTGTACGGTATCTGCGTCCCAATCTTGAAAATGAGGTGACTGGGCTATCGTCGCTGATCTTTGATCATAAGCTTTATTTATCTTCATCCAACGGGGTATATGTGGCACCAATCAGCAAAGGACTGAAAGATCAGAGCCGTTCATTGAGTTCTTTTTCACTTTTTCCGAAAAGTGATGGTGGCGAGGCCTGGTTGCTGGAGGAACTGAACGGACGCTTATTACTGGGGCACAATAAAGGATTGTTTCAGATTCAGGATCAAGCTTTACTGCCACTGTCCAATCGCACAGGCACCTGGAATGTATTGCCGTTAAGTTCCGTTTATCCGGTAGAACAGGCTCTGGTGGGTACTTATCAGGGTTTAGAGCTGTTAAATTATCAAAACGGTATTTTTCAGTCCGGCGGTCAGTTGCGCGGGTTTGTGGATTCTTATCGCTTTTTAGAATTGGATGAGAAAAATACAATTTGGGCTTCACATCCTTATCGCGGTATTTACCGCATGCGACTGGCGGCAAACCGCCATGCTTACGATGCTGTTCTCTTAACGAAGAAGAATGGTTTACCATCAGACTATCAGAATTTTTTGTTCAAGATTAAGGATCAGATCGTTTTTGCCACAGAAAAGGGCCTGTACACCTACGATTATGCCAAAAATGCGTTTGTCAAGTCTGCTGATTATAAGGAATTTGATGGTCTGACGATTCGCTATTTAAAGGAGGATAAAGAGGGCAATATCTGGTACTGTACAGATAAATACGTCGGGGTAGCACAATATGACGCAAAAAATAAGACCTATCAGCTTATTAAATTTCCGGAAATTGAAGGCATGAATACTTCGGGATTTGATCATATCAATACGTTTGATAAAAATAATATCTATATCGGTGCTGAAAAAGGGATCATCCATATCAACTATGAAAAATATATTCAGGAAGCGCGGAAACCACTTGTGCTATTGTCGCAGGTAACGGCAAAATCAGCGCAGGACAGTATTCTATTTGCCGGGTATTTCACGAAAAACTCCACGGGCGCTTATGAACAGCTCCGTGCGGACCGGTTGGAGCTGGCTTCCAAATTCAATTCTTTTCAGTTTGCTTTCTCTTCGCCAAGTTTTGGTATCCATGAACATATGGAGTTCAGCTATCAACTGGTCGGTTATGATGAGAACTGGTCCACATGGGAGAATATTGCTGAAAAATCATATACCAACCTGCCAAGTGGAAAGTATCGTTTTCAGATTCGGGTTCGAAACAATTTAAACCAGATCTCCGAAACCGTTAGCTATGATTTTACGATTCTACCACCTTGGTATCTGAGTATCTGGGCAAAGCTGGTCTATATTCTATTGGGAGCATTGAGCATCTATCTCTTTTTTAAGGTGCAAAAGCAGGTCTGGAAAAAGCAACAGCTTCAATATGAGAAGAAAATGGCACAGCTCCGCTACATCCATCAGCTGGAAATCGAAAAGAGCGAAAAGGAAATTGTCAAGCTCAATAATGAAAAGCTGGAACAGGAAGTCCTGGTGAAAACGAAAGAGCTGGCCAGTGCGAGTATGCAGCTTTTGGAAAATTCGGGAACGCTTGTTAAAGTCCGTGATGAACTGGCAAAAATAGAAGGGAGTGAGGAAGAGGCTTCGGAATTAAAACGGATCAACAATTTACTGAAAGATGTGGAGAAAAATAGTGCCAACTGGGATCAGTTTGCGCTGCATTTTGATGAACTGAATGATGGCTTTTTGAATAAGCTGAAGTCCAATCATGAAGGGTTATCGCGGAATGATTTGAAAGTATGCGCTTACTTGAAATTGAATTTCACCACGAAGCAGATTGCGCAGTTGCAGAATATTACGGTCAGAGGAGTTGAAATACACCGGTACCGTTTACGTAAAAAACTACCAGTAGGAAAAGATCAGTCTTTAAGTGATTTTTTGAATGAAATTTGATAAACGATATGTTTAATGTTTATAAATGAAAACCGCTACTGCGCCGGGTGCTTAAAACTTTTTAGCATTGGTAAATTATATTTCACTGATTTTTTTTGGCGTCTTCATTTTTTTTGTGTTTGCTGTTTGTTTTCTTTGATTAAAACATAGGATAAGGTTAATAATGGGCGCTTTACCTAAATAGTAATACAAATTTTTACTTAAAAATTGTTCGTGAATACTGTATGATGAAGACAATTTATAGTATTAACTTTCTTTTGAGTAGTAGTGCGGGAAACAAATTATGATTTGTGCTGTTTATAGCAGTAGTGTCGTTTGTGCTTTTACAGGCTGACATCTTTTCAATTTCCTCAATAACTACTATAAACATGGCGAAGCAACAAGAAAACAAAAAGTGCAACAGATTCAAGAGCATACGATTGATAATGCCAATCGGGTTTTGACAACGAATGATGGAGTTCCGATCAATGATAACAACAACATGCTCAAAGCTGGAGAACGTGGTCCTGCACTCATAGAAGATTTTATTTTTCAAGATAAGCTGGCTCACTTTGACCGGGAGCGGATTCCGGAACGTGTGGTACATGCGAGAGGTTCTGGTGCTCACGGTGTTTTTGAAACGAAAGTGGATGTTTCCAAATATACACGTGCCGCTTTTTTAAAGAAGGGTACGGTAACACCTTTGTTTATCCGCTTTTCTACTGTTGCGGGCTTCAAAGGATCGACTGATCTGGCGCGCGATGTAAGGGGATTCTCGGTGAAGTTTTATACGGAGGAGGGTAATTATGACTTAGTGGGCAACAATATTCCGGTGTTTTTTATCCAGGATTCGATGAATTTCCCGGATCTGGTTCATGCGGTTAAGCCTGAACCGAATAACGAGATGCCTCAGGCAGCATCGGCTCATGATACATTTTGGGATTTTATTTCTTTGATGCCTGAATCTGCACATATGTTGATGTGGGCGATGTCGGACCGTGCTATTCCACGTTCTTTTAGAATGATGGAAGGTTTTGGTGTTCATACCTTCAAATTTGTCAACGCCGAAGGGAAAGGTACTTTTGTGAAGTTCCATTGGAAACCAAAATTAGGGGTGCACTCCGTGGCATGGAACGAGGCACAAAAATTATCGGGTTTTGATTCTGATTTCTTACGCCGCGACCTGTGGGAGAATATCGAAAAGGGTAATTTTCCGCAATGGGATCTGGGTGTACAGCTTGTACCGGAAGAGGATGAGCAGAAATATTCGTTCGATCTATTGGATGCAACGAAGATCATTCCGGAAGAATTGATCCCCGTGACGATCATCGGAACGATGACATTGAACCGCAATCCGGAGAATTTCTTTGCGGAAACAGAGCAGGTAGCCTTTGATCCTGGACGTTTGGTACCCGGTATTGACCTGACCAATGATCCTTTATTGCAGGGACGTATATTCTCTTACGCAGATACACAGAATTACCGATTGGGTGGTCCTAATTTTCATGAACTTCCGATCAATAGACCGGTGAACGGTAAATACAACAATCAAAAAGACGGCTTCGGAAGACAGGATATCCTGAAAGGAAACGTCAGCTATTTCCCAAATAGCTTGGGTGGCGGTTGCCCATACCAAGCGATGTTAAAAGGGGAAACGGGTTTTAAAAGCCATGAGGAAAAGGTGGATGGTTACAAGGTAAGACGCAGGTCTTCATCTTTTGCGGATCACTTCACGCAAGCGCGCTTGTTTTTTAATTCGCAGACAACGCCTGAGAAAGAACATATCATCAATGGTTATAGCTTTGAGTTGTCGAAAGTAAATTCGGTTGCTATCCGTAAACGGGAGCTGGCGATCTTAAATCAGATCGATCAAGTACTTGCAACAAGGGTAGGTGCCAACCTGGATTGACGCCGCCGGAGCAGCTGGATGAATTGACGTTACAGTTTGCGCGTCAGAACCACCCTGAATACCCTGTTAAAGCGGCTAAACCAGAGGTTGAAAAGTCTGCAGCATTGAGTATGGCTACAGCTCCGGGTGAAGGAACGATTGAAACTCGGAAAGTTGCTTTTCTGGTTGCAGATGGTGTGAGCAAAGCATCGGTCGATGTGATGAAAAAGCATTGGTGGCAGAGGGTGCTGAGGCAGTTCTGATCTCCACGCATACGGGTAGCGTGAAATTTAAGGAAGGTGGAGAGGCGGAAATCCAACATACCTATCTGACGGAGGCTTCGGTCTGTTATGATGCATTCTATACTCCAGATGGCGATTCGGTTGCAACATTGGAGGATGAGCCGGATTATATCCATTTCATCAACGAGGGATTTAGACATTGTAAGGCTTTGGCTTTTGCTAAGGGTGCTGAAAAATTAATCGCAGGATCGTATATCGCCAAGCAGGAAAAAGATGCCGGTGTGGTAATCGAATCAAAAAATAACCTGACGGCGGACTTTATCAAAGCGATGAAAGGTCACCGGGTATGGGATCGGGAGAAAGGACGAAAAGTTCCTGCTTAGTGCGGGAACTATCGATCTCATGCATATACAAAAAAAGTCATGCTTCTGATGGGAGCATGACTTTTTTATAAGGGTATATGTTGCTTATTTCGTCACAATGAACTGAAAATCTGCTTGGAATTTTACTTCGTCGCTCACCATCAATCCACCTGTTTCTAAAGCCGCGTTCCAAGTTAATCCGAAATCCTGACGGTTGATTTTACCGGTAGCGGTATAACCGATTTTTTCATTACCCCAAGGATCTTTTGCTACACCACCAAACTCCACGTCGAATGTAACGGATTTGGTAATGCCTTTGATCGTTAGATCGCCTGTTAATTTAATATCATCACCGTCTTTTTTACTGCTCGTAGCATGAAATGTAATGGTCGGGTTGGCCGCAACATCAAAAAAGTCTGCACTTTTCAAATGCTCGTCACGTTGTTCGTTTTTCGTGTTGATAGACGCTGTCTGAATGGTCAGGTCTATTTTGGCATTTTCTAAATGGTTTGAATCACTATCTACCGTAACGTCGAAATCTTGAAATTGACCTTTTACGTTAGTAATCATCATGTGTTTTACTTTAAACTCTATTTCACTGTGTGCTTTGTCTAAACTCCAATTTGCCATAACTTTAATGTTTAAATTTGTTTATAAATTTTTTTATTTTCTTCTCTAATATGATGCTACAAAAATAAAGATTAACACCGTTATAATTCTTGACCTAGATCAATATCGTACATGCGCTTTGCCTTCTGACATTAGGTAAACAAAGAGGCGCTCTATTGGTTTTGATTTATTTTTGCACATGGGTTCAGATCTAGTAAGGAACATTGAATTTTGTCAATCTCAGTACCACCTGCTGCATTTTGGGTAGAAAGATCAGGAGCATAATGACCAGTACGACTCCGGTAAGCATCAGGTCATAGTAATCGCGGCTTGCGCGGGCGAGGATCTGTTCTTTGAGCATGGTATTGAAAAAGGCATTGGCAGCCACCTGCGATTTTACACCATCATTACCTGCATTTTGATAGGTCTGTTCGATCTGCTGCAAGGTGAGGGGCAACTGCGGATTGATCTGGTTAACCGCATGGCGTACCTGATCCTGAACCGCGGCCCGGGTAAATAACTGCAGTTCGTTGTTAACCGCCATACTGCTGCAAAATCCTATAAATCGAGCCAGAATACCGATCATGGAGGCATTTATTGCGATTTTGGCTGGTGCATCAGATACAGTAAATGTGACAATAGGCACAAATAAAACTCCGGTCGCAATACCATAGATAAACATAGGCAGAATAAAGTCTGCTGTCGATCCGGTCACGGAAATAAAGAGCAGCATATAGGTATAATACAAGCCCATGATGATAAATCCGACGATGATCATCCGAATCAGATGGGTTCCCAATAGTATAAAGCGCGCTGTTATATACATACTGAGTACTGTTCCGGATATGACAGCCAACCAGATGGGGATGGTATGTAAAGGATCGGTTTTTAAGATCGTTTCCAGATGGCTGTAGGTCAGTCCTGTACTGCCTTTGAAGAGGTAAAATACAAAAAGCAGTAAAAGACCGATAACAAAGTTTTTCGCTTTGAAAATCCGCAGATTAATCAACGGACGTTTTAACCGCATTTCCCTGATGATAAAAAGTATAAGGATGCATACTGCGGCCAGAACCAGCTGGCAGATCACGGTACTGCTGAACCAGCCCAGCTGCCTGCCGTAAATGAGGATATAGCCCAAGAGCAGTACAAAACTGGTATAGAAGAGGTAGCCGATCCAGTCCACCTGATAGAGCGGTATCTTTTGATGCAATCTTGCTTTGGCATCCATCGTGATCAATACGGTAGCGGTGAGCAGCAGCAGTAAGATATTGGCTCCGTAAAACAACCAGTTGAAATCCAGATAATGAAGCACCATGCTGCAGTAGATGGAATAAAGTGGAATAGAAATCTGAATGCCGGCATAGAGGATGGTGTACCCGATGACTCTGGCCCGGGTGCTATGCAGTCTGGGAAACACCAGATGGAGTACAATACCCGATAGCAGTGCGCAGGTGATGCCCTGTGCAAATTGACAGACGAGAAAGAGGGGCCAGCTTTTACTATGGAAGCAGATCAGTGTACAGATACCATTGGTCGCTAATCCGATCAAGAGGTATTTGCGTGAGGTGAAGTATTTCACAATACGGGAATCGAGGGCCAGAAATGTGACCGTCGATCCATAGATGAGTACCATGGCATATTGTACATCTGTGGGTGCTACACCATAATAGCCCATCACGGTTACAGGACTGCTGTAGAGGGCAAAACTGAATAAGCAGGTCATCAGGATGGCGAAGATAACCGATCTGGCCAGCCACTCGGATACCCAGTGTTTAAATAAAGGAATTTTATGTGCTTGCATCTTTAGTTTTTTACCACATATACATGTGCGTTCATGCCGGCAGCGAGTTTGGCTAGCCCTTGGCTTTCGTTTAGTTTAATGCGGACAGGCATGCGCTGGATGATCTTCACGAAATTACCGGTGGCATTATCGGGAGGTAACAGGGAGTAGCGCGATCCGGTAGTGGGGGAAATGGACTGGATGGTTCCGGTGAATTGCTCTCCGGGAAAGGCATCGACTTCAATATTGACCGTATTTCCGATATGTAGGTTGCGGATCTGGGTTTCCATAAAATTGGCCACGACCCATTTCTCTTCGGTATCATTGGTGAGAAATGCTAAGGTTTGTCCCGGTTGTACCAATTGTCCTTCCTGAATGTTTTTTTTACCCAGTTGCCCATCAAAAGGTGCGGTGATCACGGTGTAGCGGACATCCAATTCCTGTCTTTTGAGCAGGGCTTCTTTGATCCGGATTTCGGCCTCAATCGCCGATCGCTGGGCTTTGAAATCTTGCAGTTTGGATTGCGCAACCTGCAGATTAGCCTGCGATTCATCATAGTCCGCTTGATTGATGGCCAAGTTTGCCTCCACATGATCAAATTTCTGCTGTGTGGTGGATTGTTCAGCTAGCAGGTTCTGATAGCGGTTAAATTCTTTTTGTTGCTGTGTTAGTTTTGCCTTTGATCCGGACAGATGTGCTTTGATCACTTCGATGGTCTTGAGCTGGGTATCTTCATGGGCGCTGAGGATCGGGAGTTTTGCACGTGAACTCATCAGTTCGGCCAATGCGGCTTCCTGTTTCAGTCCGTATTCACTTTCCTCGATGAGCAATAAGGTATCGCCTTTTTTTACCTGTTGGTTATCCTGGAAATAAATCTTGCTGATGTATCCACCGACTTTTGCGTTTACGGGTGAGAGGTAGGCATCGATCTGCGCATCGTTGGTTTGCTCGTATTGATATCCTTTCCAGAAATAGACGACACACCAGGTGCTGATACCGACCAATAATAAGATGCCTAACCATTTGGTGATTGCGACTACAATTTTATCTGTTTTATTTTTGTCCATGGTGTTTACAATTAAAGTGCTCCTGTAATCAGCAGAAGCTTGATATGGCTTAATTTTAGATTGACCTGTGCTTGTGTTAAATTAAATTTTGATTCCAGCAGGATGTTCTCTGCATTGAGCAGATCGGTGAGCAGGGATTCCTGATTGAGGTAGCTGTTTCGGATGACCCGCACAGTTTCGGTCGTCTGGATGATATTGTCGGTTGCTGTTGTGACGCTTTCGAGTGCCTGTTGCTGTTGCAGGAATGCTTCCTTGACCCTGACCGAAATTTCATCTTTTTTGATGTTTGCTTTTTCTTTCTGCTGTTCGCTGAGATTGCGTGCGTGTGCGATGGTATGTTTGCTTTTGTAGAGGTTTTCTAGCGCAAACTGCATCTTGATACCGGTCTGTCCATAGCCCCAGGGATCGTTGGAGTAGGGATAAAAGGATACCTGCGGATACGTGTAGTTGTAATGTGAATACAAGGAGATCTTAGGCTGCAAGGTGGATTTTGCCTGTTTGATCTGAAGCTCGCTGATTTTGATATCACTTTGGGTGATTTTAAATTCCGGCGATTGACTGATGGCCTCTGCCTGATAGCTTGCATAAGCTACCCTATTGCCTGCATCTAAGTTCACGATTTCCTGAATAGGAATTTCCAGTGGTTCGGTTTCGTTTCTTCCGACGAGTATATTGAGACGCTGTTTGGCCAGCACTACTTTTTTCTCCACGTCCGACAAACTGAGTTCCAATTGCGAGAGCTTGACCGAAGTACGTAAGACGTCACTTTTGAGGACGACACCATTTTTATGTAGGCTTTGGATGCTGCTGAGCTGCTGTTTTTCAGTTTTAATTTCTGTCTGCAGAAATTCATGGTATCGTAGATACTTATACAGTTCGTAATAGACCATGGCGATGGCAAACTTGATGTTGTCATGTTGCAGTTCAAATTCAACTTGTTTGCGCTGTTGCTCTTCTTGTTTGATGTGGATATTTCGTTTATCCCTACCACCATTGTAAATATTGAAATCCAGGTTGTAACCAAAGCCATAGCCATAACTGGAAACAGGAACATCCTGCGGTTTTGAAAAGAGACCGTTGTCGTAAATTAGAAATTTGGAGTTAAGGGCGTAATTTCCGGATACTGCCAGATCGGGAAGCAGTTTGTCCCGTGCTTCCTGGGTACTGGTCCTGCTTTCCTGTACACTTAAATCCGCCAGATGCAGATGCCGGTTCTGCTTTGCGGCGAGATCCCATATCTTTTCCAATGTCCAGGTACTATCAGGAGCTTGTGCGAAAGAAGCCTGTGTGAGGAAAGATTGGCGATCAATGCGGTGATTAAAAAGGGGTACTGTTTCATTTTTGTATGCTGTGTAATAATCTTTGTGCAAAATTATTGGAAGAAAAGAGGAGGTGTTTTATATAATTAGCCTAAAGTTTGTTAAATTGGGCCATATGGATCTTTTGGAGCAGCTCATTAAGAATATCGATCAGAATCCCGATTCGATTTTGGTGATTCGTCAACAGACGGAACAGCAATTGCTCGCCCATCAGCATGATAAGGGGCAGCTTTTACTGGTTTACGGTGGGATTGCTTACCTGCAGACGCAGGAAAGGGACTATTATATTCCTTCTAATCATTATATCTGGATCCCGGGCCATTTTTCCCATAATCTGATGTTCAATACCAAGGATTTACAAATTATCAATTTTTACTACCCCAGTCAGGGTTATGCTGGTTTTTACGATGAACTGGGGATTTATCCGGTGAGTAAGCTCTTGTCCGAAATGCTCGTCTTCAGTGAAAAATGGCAGGGTGATTTTTTTCAGGGGTCCTGGGAATTTGAGTTTTTGAATACGGTGAAAAATCTGTTGCCGAAGGAGCATCTGAAGAAATTTGCAATTCAGCTTCCGGTTACTGATGACACCCGTCTGAATGCTATCACGAACTATTTACGTTCGAAAATAAGTGAATCTTTGGCGCTGGAGGACATTGCCAGAACTTTTGGCTATAGTGTAAGGACCTTAACGCGGTTGTTCAAAAGCAAATTGCATATTTCTATTGTGCAGTATGTGAAAATGCTCCGGGTGATCCGTGCGATGGAATTGATGAAGGACACGGATCTTACGATTACCGAAATTGCCTATGAAGTGGGCTATTCGAATATTTCGGCATTCAGTAATACATTTTCCCAGCTGACCAATATGCGTCCGAGTGATTTTAAAACGATGTAGGTTTCGCTCTAATATGTGGACAGCTAGGCAATTCGTTTTTTGAGTTGAGCTGCGACGATATTCAGGTTAGCAGGAAACAACATCCCAAGTTAACTGTTTTATAAGAGTATGACCTTAGCCGGTCGGAAAACTGAAGTGAAAAATATGATCAAGTGAATTAGAATTTTAGAACATAAAATATAAAAAACAATGGAATACAGGAAATTAGGAGATAGTGATTTAGAGATTTCAGCGATTACTTTCGGTGCGTGGGCCGCTGGAGGTTGGATGTGGGGCAGTACGGATCGAAACGATGCAATCGAAGCGATCAAAGCTTCTTATGATGTCGGTGTAACGGCTATCGATACTGCACCGATCTATGGTCAGGGAACGAGTGAAGAAATCGTCGGTGAGGCGATTAAGGGAATTTCGCGGGATAAGGTCCAGCTATTGACCAAATTTGGCATGCGTTGGGATCTGGCAGAGGGGAATTTAGCAATGCATAGTAAAAACAATGCGGGTGAAGCGATCGATATCTACAAGTTTGCGGGGAAGGACAGTATTATTTACGAATGTGAACAGAGTTTACGCCGTCTAGGGACAGATTATATTGATCTGTATCAAATTCACTGGCCCGATACGACAACTGCAATAAGTGAAACGTTTGAAGCCGTTGGCCGGTTGATTGAACAGGGCAAGGTGCGCTATGCCGGTGTCTGTAATTATAGTGCCTCACAAATGGAGGAAGCTGAAAAAACGTTGAAATTGGTATCCAATCAAGTTCCGTTCAGTATGGTGAATCGGGGTATTGAAGAGGAAACCGTTTCTTACAGTGTGGTGAACAATAAATCGATTTTAGCTTATAGCCCATTACAAAGAGGGTTACTGACAGGTAAGATAACAACGGATTATCAATTTCAACCAGGAGACCACCGTGCAAATTTACCGCATTTTCAGCCTGAATTTATTGCTAAGACCAATGACTTACTGGCAAAAATAAAACCGATTGCTGATGAGCATCATGCTACCTTAGCCCAATTGGTACTGCGATGGACCATCGAAAGGGCGGGAATTACTGTTGCTTTGGCAGGAGCAAGAAATGCAGATCAAGCGGTTCAAAATGCGCAGGCAATTGCGATCCATTTAAGTCAAGAAGAAATAGATACCATTAATGAATTTGTTAGTAATTTTTAGAGAGCTATGGAAAAAAGAAATAATGCTTATCAATTAGAATTAAAAGAAGTTAGTCTGAAGAATGGGGATGCGGGAACAAAATCTTTACATTTAAATTTTGATAATCATGATGATCTGTTCAACATTTTTGAGGTGATCAGTTCGAAACAGATTTTTGATAATAAGGAAACAGCGACTGAATTTGCTTTGGGACTGAAATTGTTTACGGAAGTTATGTTGAAAAACAAAGAAAATCCTTTGTTTGAGGATTTACGTCCAGCAATTTTAGAATTTATGAAGAAATTGAAAAGTAGTTAAAAGGATAGCGGAATGGCCATAGCAAAGTAGTGATCACATGCCTTTCAGCTTGCGCGATACCAATTGTATAAAATAGGAAAAGATGTGCTTAGCACAGGTTCTTGATTTTATGGAATAGCTATTTGCTATCAGTGGAAATTAAATGTTGGAAGTTGCTTTGCTATCGCTTTTTTGCATTACGCACGGTTGTAATGTTTATTGGACCGTACTTAAACTAAAATAGATTAAAATAATGAAATGGATCAATAACATGGTCTTTGTACTGACTTTATTTGGAATTATGGATCATACTTTAGCTCAGCAATACCACAGCGATGCGCTGATAGAAGCCGCTTCTTTTGGGAAATATCGGGCCATTGGCGTAAGTGTAAACACTGCTAATCGGCTATTTGTGGCTTTTCCGAAACAAAATACCGATTATCAGTACGGATTAACAGAAATTGTGAACGGCGAGCGTGTTCCTTATCCGAATGAAGAATGGAATAAACCGGGCGAAGAAGCCGGGCATTTTGTGAGCGTTCAGGATTTGTATGTTGATGCGAATGATTTTCTTTGGGTATTGGATTCGAAACCTGCACCATCAGGTTCTATTTTTGGCGATAATGGCGAAGCTGCAGAAGGGCAGTTCAAATTATTAAAAATCAATACCCGGACAAATCAAGTTGAGAAGCGCTATAGCTTTGATGATCTGGATAAATCTAAATCGGGTTTGAACGATGTGCGTGTTGATGTCCAAAAGAATAAAGCCTATCTATCAGATCCTGGTCAAGCAGCAATTATTGTACTGGATTTAGCAACAGGGAAAACACGTCAAGTTTTAGAAATGACATCTTTTACTTTAGCCGATCCTGATCTGATACTTGTGTATGATGGAGTGGAAATGCGGGATAAAAACGGTAAACCGTTTATGTCAAATGTGAATGGTATTGCTTTAACGCATGATTTTAAATATTTTTATTTTAAACCGATTAATAAAACACATTTATATCGCATCGAAACGAAATATTTGACAGATGAATCTTTGACCGAGAAAGAATTGGAGTCGAAAGTTGAAGATATGGGGGATGTGGGTGTAACACATGGACTGATTGCCGATAAAAAGGGCAATATTTATTTAACCAATTCCTTGGACTATACCATTAAGTATTTAAGTCCAGATGGTCAGCTGCATACTTTAGTACAGGATTCAAGGTTACTCTGGCCAGATTCACTAGGCATCGGAACAGATGGCTTTCTGTATTTTTCTTGTGCTCAACTTCCACAGGATCCAAATTGGAGCAATGGAAAGAACAGAACGGAATTACCGTATCGTGTCTTCAAAGTACAATTACCTTAAATCTGGAGTCAATCTTATTTGAAAATCCGACTAAATTTGCCACAACAAGATTGATTCCTGCTTTCTTGCTGTGGATATCGATTTGTACGGATACGGTATTACGTAAAAGCAGCTTATGCAGGTGAACATTATGCGAGAATAACAGTTTGTAGCGCTCCAAAGATAACTGTACAATGTTTACATAAATGTATTGATAATAGAGACAAGGCCGATTATGATCAATCCGATGTACACGTATATAAAGAATTTTTTATGTTCGATCCGGTGGTTTAACCATCTGCCGATATAGATAGCCGGAATCATAACGGGAATTGATTTTAAGAAATAGAGGACAACTTCTTCTGTGATGAGATCTTTAAAATAATAACCGACTACGCTGATGAAGCTGACAGGTAAAAAATAACCTTGTAAGGTTGCTCTAAATTCGCTGGGATTCCAGCCTTTGATTTTTCCGTATACAACGAGCGGAGGACCGTTGATGCCGAAGGCTCCACCCAATACACCTGATGCTATACCACAGGTCCAGAGCCATAAGCTGTTATGATCTGCTGTTTTAGCCTGTGTGTTTTTAGCAGTTAAGGCATAGGCTGAATATGCAATTAGTAATATTCCCAATCCGATTTTAATCCATTTATCATTACCATACAGCAGCATACCCAAACCGGCTGGCAGGCCGATCAATGCGGCAAGTACGAGGTATTTGGCACTTTTAACATCTATTTTTTTGTGATCCTGAACGACGACCAATAAGGCAATGGCGACAGATAACATGACGGACATGGGAACTGCGATATCGAGCGGCAGAATAAAACTTAATAACGGAACTGCGATTAAGGCTTCGCCGAATCCAAACGTCGATCTGACTAATGTTGCAATAAAATTTATACCCAGTACTTTGATCAGTATGATATCCATCTGTATGTTGTTTTTAAATTAGTGGCGTATGTGCACAGCTTATGATGTTTTATTCTTTAAGAAATGTATCCTGCGAATAGGGTCTATTGACAAGTAAGCGTTCTTATTTTTAATTTTTTGGCAGCCGTGTTCATGTACTGCTTTGGATCAAAATATACCCTTATTTTTCAGGTTATCGCAACAGTATTTTTTTGCGTCTGCAAATAATCTACAAGGATAAAAAAAACGCAGTGAAAACAGCCTGCAAATAGGGGGTGTAGGTTGTTTAAATGTCTATTTTGAGAGCCTCAAGATGCATTATTCTTAAACGATAAATATACGAAATAATAGCCGGTTTTGAGGTGTTAATTGAGGGCTAAATGTCGTTAATTTGTTTATTTTCTTCATCTTTTCGGTTTAATAAAAAGATGAAGAAAAATGCGAACAAATTTTATCGCATAACCATGATCGAATAGCTGGATGGTGGGATTTATTAAGGATTTAGCTCAGGTTGCTTTGCTGTGGTTTATTGTTATTTTGATAGGCATCAATCTGTTCTAAAAGTTCCATTGACTTTAATAGGGGCGTCCAATCATTGCCGTTGAAAATAAAGCGAAACCATTTCTTATCTCTATTTTCAAAATTGATATTGATGAAAAGCCAAATGGACAGATATGTGCATGCAAAGGTTATGCTGCCTTGTAAAAACCATAACAGCCAGCTTCCATTGTCCAGCATGCTATCATTCCAATAAAAGGTGGTCCAGACCGGTAACTGTAAGAAAAGTAGACGGGTGACCCATAAGGTGGTTGATTTTAGATGAGCTATTTTCTTTTGTGTCTCTAAGATGGGGCCGCTGATATCGACCTGATAAATGGTGATAAGCTGGTAGCTATAGGTGATCAATGCAATGGCCGACAGCATGACTTGAACCGTAGCTGAAAACAGAAAAAAGAGATTTGTTTTAGGGAAAGCGTATAAGAATAAGTAAACGACTACTGTTCCTAAAAAACCGACCCATACGATCCCCACTAAGATCGTGAAAAGCTTGATCGGCTTCATTGATGATAGAAAATGCGCCACTTTTATATGCGTAATAGCTGCTGTATTTTGTGTGCTGATAGCCAGGTTAGTATCCAACTTTTCCTGTGCCGTTTGCCAAAGCTTTTTTAATTCTAACTCGTTCATTTCTTTATGGTTTTATTGTGAAAACTTTGTTTTTAATTTATCCTTGATGCGTCCTATTTTTGTTCCTATGTTGCTGACGGATAGCCCTAAAATCTCTGCCATCTCGTGGTGGCTTTTGTCTTCCAGATACATCAATATAAGGGCTTTGTCCAATTCTCTCAATTCGCTGATAAACTGTTCTAATAAGTCAAGCTGCTGTTCTGTTTCTACTTTTTCCTCCTTGTATACATCTGATGTCTGCTCATTGAGAACCGTGAATCGGTTTGTCCTCGTTGTGTTTTTCCGATAAAAGGAAATCGCGACATTGAGTGAGATACGGTATAACCAGGTTGATATTTTAAACTGCTCTTTATATCTCGGAACAGATTGCCAGATCTGTATCATCATTTCCTGCATCAGATCATCCCTATCATGCTCGTCATGGCAATACACACGGGCAACTTTGAACAAAATTCCTTTGTGCTGTTCAATTATTTGCTGAAAGAATTCTTTTTGTTCCTGCTTGTTCATGATAAGTGCGCATGCCAACTCTTAATTTTATGTAAAGTTGTTGGGTTATACCTGATGTGTTTATCTCTTGCTTTATCCATAATAAGGCTTTGCGCAGAAATGTTTGCTAAAACGAACTTTGCTATGCGCGACCAGAAAAGCTGGATGTTAGTAGCCTGAAAGTACGGTTTCCAATGATGGAAAACAGGTGCTATCCGCTTCGGTAGCATACGATTTAAAGTGGCAGCAGTTATTGAAAATTCCATTGTTAAAAATATTAATTAAACTTATTTCCTTAATTATTCGCAGTGGGTGTCAAAAAATCACAGTTTTACACCAAATATTTTTTTTTCGGCTGGTTTTTGACTGTAGATTGTATAAAACACTTCAATCGCAGCCTCATAGGGTGACCAATCGGGTGTTTGGGTAGGAATGATCAGCGAATGGATTAGTTGATTTTAGGATGTTATTGCCGCTGAAATGCTGTGATTTACGTAGGAAAATAAGCTGAAGACATTTGGAGTACTGGATGAGGAATGTTGATCATGCATCTTTTTTATTGAAAAATAATATGGAATATGATTGATGCTGGCATCTTAAAGATGAGTATTAACCAATTCTATCATTTAATCTAGAACATCATGGCAGAGCTAAATCAAAAACAACCGGAAGCAGGAAAAAAGAAAATCAGAAGTAAAAAACTGGCTCCTAAAGTCGATCTGACAGCAATGGTGGATCTTGCATTCTTATTGATCACCTTTTTTATGCTGACGACAACATTAAATAAACCTCATCGTCTAGATATCGCAATGCCTGATAAATCTGGGCATGAACCGATATTATTGGACGAAAGACGTGTGGTATCGCTTCTGTTAACTGATAAAGGATTGATGTGGTATCATGGCGATTTTAACCATCCGATCTCGAAACCGGAGTTCACTGACCTCAGTAAGAATGGGATAAGAAAAGTATTGGATCGCATGAAATTGGAGATCCCTGCAAAGGCGGATGGCAAGGACATGATTGTATTGATCAAACCAAGTAAGGAAGCACGGGCGGTGGATGTGGTACAGGCCCTGGACGAAATGAAGCATGTCGATATTAAACGCTATACCATCAGTAAAATAGGGGCAGATGAAGAAAAGATGGTCTTAGCTTCTCTATAATTTATTTTTGAAATTTCCGCATAGCGCTTCGTCCGATACAGACGAAGCGCTATGTTTTTAATCCTTATCTAGTTTTTCCCAGAATTGTGTTACCTGTGCTTTGATCACTTCAGGCAACTGACTGTAATTATCCGAGTATGTCGTCTTTTGGTACCCATCTGCTTGATCTGCCTGTAACCTGTAAAACTGTTTGTTGTAGAGTACAAGTGCGATGCAGCTAAGCTGTTTGTCCATATCACCTTTTGGGTGTCGTGAATAGACAAAAATAGCATCTAGTTTTCCATCTTTATCGGCATCAAAAAAAGCTTTCCGGGCATCCCAGACGGAAGTGACGATATCTTTTTCTGAAACATGGTCTTCGGCAACAACAGTCCATTTGTCGTTATTTTTTTGAAACTGCTGGATATAGAGGTGATCGGGATCTGCATTCCGTTGTTCTTTCGAGAATACGATAAAATTATCTTCATTTGCTGTGGTGATATGCTCTACCTGTAGCACTCTTTTTCCTTTGAAGGGAAAACCAGATTGTTCGAAATTGGCTTTATTGACCGAAATGCTGGTAATCTGTGCATCGGCTGCACCCATACTGAATCCTAGTATAAGGAGTATAGCTAGTTGTTTCATCATATTTTTATTGTAAACGGGCTCTATTTGATTTAATCTTTCTTGAAGGTAGTTATTTATAGTGAAATATGTTAATTTTAGCACAGCAATTAACTATTTGATGTTCTACTAAAGAACTTAAAGGATCGTTATATAGTAAACCTTAATGAAGTTGATCATTAACATGAAATATTCGAAATTAACCACCATATTACTTGCATTAGTGTTCTTTTCTGCCTGTAACCAGCATGGGAATGCTGGGGCATCAAAAGAAAAAGAACAGGAAACAGCCCGGAAAAGTAACGTGATCGACTTGATAGGGGACTTACATAATAAGGTAAAAGAACTGTATAAATGGAATGAAACCAACAGTTCGCAAGTGGATTTTGAACCATTACTACTAAAAGAAGCGGATAGTGTTTACGCGGGACTTGATCTGGAAAGACATAAAATGAGAATCAACGAACTGCGAGAAACAAATCTATTCACGGATCAGTTTATTTCCAATTATGATAATATAGGCTTGATCATCGACGAGAAACTCCGAAACAAATCGTGGGTATGGTATGTGGGTGAACTTCCGCCATTTGGTAACGGAGCAAATCCCTGGTGCAACTGTCAGGATAATCCAGATAATTTCTGGGAAAAGATCATATTAAGAGATGTGAATTTTGCTAACAATATGGCCACTTTCAACTGGTCGTGGGGAGATGGCTTTAATTACAAAGCGAAGGCTGTGTTAGCTAACGGTATCTGGAAAATTGATTATCTGGAAGGTTTTGATCCGAAGGTGTTTCTTCCATCAGAATAAATGGATTACCTTTGTTAAATTATCTATTGAGATTATGCAGCTTTATCCGTCATTGATGCTTTCCGCTATTGTAAAACACTACCTCATCATCAAGCATGATCATGATGGGTATGCCGATTATCGCTTGTTTTCGGATGGCAATCCGGGTTTGGTCTTTCACTTTAAAGATCCTTTCTTACAGGTTAATGCTTGTGAATCGGGAAGTAAACAGCCGCATAGTTTTCTTTATGGACAGATGACACATTTTAATGATATCAAGTCGGTCGGAAAATTGGATATGTTGATTGTGGTTCTCCATCCACATGGTCTGCATGCGCTGACGAACTTATCGGCTTATGAATTGAACAATACCATTACACCTTTGCGTACTGTTTTTGGTCAGGAGGGAAGTGATATGGAGGAGCAGGTATTGAGTTCTAAAAGCCCTTCTGAAGCGATAAAAGCGATCGAAAAGCTGTTGATATGCCGCGTGAATCGGTTTCAAAAGCAAGATGGTCTTATGCATGGGGCTTTAGATTTGATTTATCAAGCAAACGGAATGATTGCTGTTGCTGACCTGATCCAAAAACTGCCGGTAACGGAACGGCAATTGGAGCGCAAGTTTAAAGAGCAGGTCGGAATCGCTCCTAAGAAATTTATAGACGTCATCAAGTTCCAGCATTTTCTCAAATCATTGCAAAAATCTTCTTCAGATGTTAACCTTTCTCAGGTTGTATATGCCTGTGGCTATTATGATCAGGCGCATCTGAATAATTGTTTCAAGCGTCAGGCAGGGGTTACCCCGATGCAATATCGCCATCATGATCATCTTCTTGCAATCAACCTGATGCAGGTGCTGTAAAACGATATTGTCGGTTTTTTCCAATTTATTGCGTGGTCATCCCACTAATTTTGAATCATTAATGGTTTTAAAAAATTAGAAATCAATGGAAAACTTAAAAATTGCCAGTGTACAGTTTGAAAATCGAAGTGGAGATAAGGCTTATAATCTTGACCTGATCAAAAAGCTTACTGCTGAAGCGGCAGAACAGGGAGCTGATGTGGTTGCTTTTCATGAATGTTCAATTACCGGTTATACCTTTGCCCGCAACCTTTCCCGTGAGGAAATGCTGGAGCTCGCGGAGCTGATCCCTGATGGTCCATCAGTAAACGCATTAACAGCAATCGCTAAAGAATATAAAATGACCATCTTGGCCGGCCTTTTTGAAAAAGATATTGCCGGTAATCTTTTTAAAGCGTATATCTGTGTTGATGAAACAGGTCTGATCGCGAAACACCGAAAGCTGCATCCGTTTATCAATCCGCATCTTTCTCCGGGAACAGCTTATACCGTTTTTGAGATCAAGGGCTGGAAATGTGGGGTCTTAATCTGTTATGATAATAATATAATTGAAAATGTTCGAGCGACGACTTTACTTGGTGCGCAGGTGATCTTTATGCCGCATGTAACCATGTGTACACCTTCAACACGTCCAGGTGCTGGATTTGTAGATGCCAAATTATGGGAAAATAAAGAAGAAAATGCTACGTTACTTCGGGAAGAGTTTGACGGGTTGAAAGGCCGCAGCTGGCTGATGAAATGGTTACCTGCACGTGCCTATGACAATGCCATATATGCTGTTTTTTCAAATCCTATCGGTATGGATGACGATCAGTTGAAGAATGGCTGTGCGATGATTATCGATCCTTATGGTGATATCATGGCGGAATGCCGTTCATTGGATAATGAAATCTGTGTAGCGGAACTAACTGCCGATAAGTTGGTGAAAGCGGGCGGATACCGATATATCAAGGCAAGGAAGCCTGGCCTGTATCGAGATATTTTAGGAAAAGAACATGTGAGTGAGCAAAAGGTGGTGTGGCTGGATAAGTAGCTGGGCTATTCGCAATTAAGAAATTGTCAGTGACACCTATTTTTAAGACTGGCTGATTAAGGGACGGTATCCAGGATGTTTAAAACATGCTCGGGTACCGTTTTTTGCGATTTTGAAATCAAGAGGAGTTGTGTATATTTGAGTACTGGCTATTGCCGCTAATACCAATTTATATTTAAGACTTTAATCTTTCAATACCGCTCATCAAGATAAGAACAGCATGACTTTAATACACCTCCATAAAATCCTGCTAATAGCTGGTGCGCTTACGGGCTTTGGTTTTTTGTTTTATCTCTTTCTGGGAGATGGTGTTGCATTTGAAACGCATGGTATATGGGCTAGTTTTGCCAACCTGTTAGGGGTTGTGATTCTACTGTCTCAGTTTATACTCCACTTTATTGTGCTGCTGATCATTTGTGGCACCGGTACAAAGGGCCAAGAATTGACCGTCAAGCAAATGTGGATCATCGGTATCTACTGTTTGATTGCCGTGGTTGCGAATATCGTACTTATTCTAAAGCATACGACGGTTTCCCGGTCTGAAATGACGGTTGAGCGGAAATGGCGCAATTCTGAAAAATACGAATGGGAACCTGCAATATCCAATCCTGAAGGCTATCCGGTACGTGTGGTGGAAGGTCGTTTTTTTATTGAATCGTGGAGTAGAAATAATGCTTTTCCGGATATTGACAATAAATTTTACGATAGTCGCTGGGGGATAGGTACGTCTACTTTTATGAGTTCGGATCAGGGTGCTCTGGTGATGCCGGACAGCTTGCGTCTTTCCTGGTATTCTGTTGTGGAAGATTGTTATTATAAACTCAATGTGGCTCTGGATAAAGAAAAAATAAGTGGCCTGTTTAAGAAGGGTTTTGAAGCGAAGAATCATAATGGCGTATTCCACCGGACTTATGATGAAATTATTGTCGGATTGGCACCGGGAGGAGATGCGGCATTATGGGTTGGCGGAAATTGGGGAAATGCTGTCGAAGTGAGTTTTTATCAGGCACAAAAAATAGATAGTACGGAGATTGAACTTGGTCAACGTCAGATGATCCAGGAGGAATTGGGAAGACTTCGTGCATCAAAAGACTGGCTTGAGCAGACACATAATGCTGATAATCTTCATGCATATGATAAATGGCGCAAAAAATATCGCAAACCCTATGCCTGGCGTCTTCAGTTTGTGAAGGATGCCGATTTGGTTAATCCGGAGGTGGAAGTTGAATTTTTCAATGGTGAGCAGGTGACCATCATCGACAGTCTATTGCCGGAACAGGATTTTCCAGTGCATGCTGTACCTTCTTCTTTGTTTTTAACTTCGACTGGACCTGATGGTAAAACAAAGCGTGATTATGTTGTTTTAGATGAGGGAAATACGTTTAATGTGTTTGAGAAGCTTACGATGAGTAAACAGAAAATAACAGTATTTGTTACCTGTAAAATTAATAAGCAAGGTGAAATAGAAAAGATAACGGCTAAAAATAATTTGGAAGAGCTTCCGTTAAAATTAAAAGCGGACTAAAATTTGATCGTATTAACGGTAATGATTAAAACTAAAAAATGGACGATAAATTAATTGAACAGCTCAATTTATGGCATGAGAAAAGTAAGCACCGTCAAATTATTGAGACGCTTGAACAACTGCCGGCATCGGAATTAACCTATACGTTGAAAAACATGCTGGGACGGGCCTATAATAATGTTTCGGATTACGGAAAAGCGCTTGACATTTTACTGTCGGAAAGTACAGCAGGAGCGGAAGATCCCTTGTGGAATTTTAGGGTGGGCTATGCTTACTACTATGGTAAGGAATATGAAAAGGCATTGCCTTATTTTCAAAAAAGTGCCGCGTTAGGGGATAGCACGGCTAAGAATTTTGAGGAATGGTGTGTTCAGGAGCTGAAAAATAAAATGGAGCAACCTCCAACAAATGATGGTGCTGATCTGGATAAAAAATGGTTTGATTTTACCTCACAATTTGTTGATAAGCTCAGCAATAATGAGAATGATTGGAATGCCCTTTCAGAGCACGAACAGGAATTGGCGGCGCTTTGGAAACTTGAAATGGATATGTATAATGGCGGTTTTCTGCAGTTTTTCTGTAATTGGGGAACGGCATGTTATGGCCATGCGGTAAGGGCGTTGATGCGCTTAAAAGCAACGGAGTCATTATCTATTATACAAAAGCAATATGAAATTATTGAACATCTGGAGGATAATAAAGAAATAGAGAAGTTGTGGGATATTCCGAATTATCTAACGGATGCTGAACAGCATGAAATTTCTGAGGTCCTGGATCTACAGTACTGGGATAATAAAGATCAGATTATTGAAAAGACTTTTACAGTTTACGCGGATTTAATGGATAATAATGAAGGAAATACGGAACGTAAATCGACTTTAAATCAGATTGCCTGGTCTTTTTCATCGGAAGCGTACACAGATGCAGCACTATTTAATGAGGAGCTGACGCAATACCAAAAAGATATTTTTGGTACTGCCGAACGATGGAATCCGAATGAGATTTTGCTGAACGCCCCAGCGGTACAGATCCAATATGAAGCCTGGATCATGAAACCGTCGGACTTGCTGGAGAATGAACGTCTATTTTCGGAAGATGAGGATATTTTTGATGGGGAGGCCGATGATGAAGGATATCAGGTCGAAATTGTAGCTCAGTTTAAAGCAGATAATGGTGAGAATTTCAGTGCTTTGGAATTTTTGATGAAGGCACATAATCAACAGACAAATAAGGAACTTGGCGACCATGTATTTTTCGAGGGTATTGCTGAAGAACCTACTGAAGTGGATGGTGTGCCGACGTATTATATTGCTTGCGGCAGCTAAGTAATCCGATAATTTTATACTTCGTAATCGTTAATAGAAATTGAAATCATGGAGCTATGGTGAGAAATATAACTGGTTGGGACTGTTTGTTTTGTTATCTGGTATAACGTTGACGGTGTGCAGTTGCCAAAATAGAGCTACAGATACCGTACAAAATAGAAGTGCGGATCAGGACAGCAATTTCGTTATACGTGATTCTCTGGTTATGCAGGCAGATAAAAGAACGGTATTGCCTGATACCATCGTGATTTCTAAAAAATATGATCCCAATGTTGTTGTCTGTGATATGGATGGCGACAGCCGGTTGGATACGGTGCATATCGTTCAAAATACGATGAACAATAAATATGGTCTTAAAGTGTCTTTCGGCAACAAAAAAACTACCTATCTAGGAATGGGACAGGATATTTTAGGTCAGGGATTTGATGATATTGACTGGGTCGGTATTTTTGAAAAAGTGCCGAGAGGAGAGATCTATTATAATAATGTTAGTGATGAAGGTGAAATTATGACAGAAGATGAGGTTGATGAAAAGGATAAAATTAAATTACCGCATGATGGTGTTTTTATCCACCAGGCAGAGGCTTGTGGTGGTGGGATCATTTACATGAATAACGGTAAATTTGAGTGGATTCAACAGGAGTAACTTTTGACCAATGTCATGTGCATAGACAGAAAATGAATTATTTTTGATGCTCGATCAGCTGAATCTGTAGTTATCATAATGATCACTCTGACCAAATCCGTTCGGGATAGGGTAAGAAATAAAACGGCCAATCTCCTATAGTGAGATTGGCCGTTTTACTTTTTATAAGCTGCGATTAATTAGCAGGATAAACGAATGGTTTACCATCAATCGTATTATTTTTGATATTGGCATTGATAACGCGCTCAAACAAAATTTCCTTTTTGTTCCAGTGAAATGCCGGATACTCCTTATTTGTCTTAATCGTATTGTTATTGAAAGTAATGCCATCTACAGATTTCGCATATAGAATCGGCTTATCAAAAGTTTCAAAATAGTTGTTTTCGATCTTGATACCGCTATGGAAGTATTTCTGCTGGTTTTTCAAGTCTGGAATCTCTGGATAGATGGAGATCACCGCATTGGTGAACTGGAACATGTTGGTCAAAGCATTGATAAACTTATTGTTTTTGATCGTGATATCACGGCATGTACTGTTTCGTACCAGCCGTTGCTATCGCCACATAAAAGAATGGCTGTTCCTGAGGTATGATCAAATAGATTATTTTCCACTACGGTCTTTTGAGGAGTACTGAACAGTGCACCCCGTGCTCTGTTGTTTCGTACAGTATTGCCTTTAAACTCTACTTTTGGTGTCCACGTCAGGTTTTCAATACCGATGTCCAATTTGGTTGGATCGATGTAATCATCTAAGGGTTTTGTGAATACAATTTTGAAATCCTCGATCGGATCGCTATCTTTTTTACGGATTACTTCGATGGATTGAATACTGTTTTTATTGTCCCAGAGCTCCATTGTTTTGGATTGGATAAACTGTACTGAATCGGTCGCATAGCCCCAGTCAAAACCATAGGACTGTTCGTGCATGTATTTTGCAAGTACGGTTTTATTGTCCAGTTTTTGTGTGATTTTGAGATAGGTACCATGAATATTGATCGCATCGTCCATCATGTTTTCATATAGTCCATTATTGGATATGATCACACCTTTACAGCCTGAGAAATGGGTTGCATCTGCCTGTGCTGTAAAATAACGGGGATCGTTTTTCCCTCTTAATGAGACATTGAATTTTTCTAAATAAATATTTTCAGTCAGCTGTGCCAACAGACCCATTCCTTCGGAATAGTGAACCGATATATTCTCTAATTTGGTGTCTTTACCTTTGTGCACGAAAATACCGGGATTAGGTCTATGCCAGCTTCTCATGGCAACGACTGTTCCGGGTATTAATTTTGAATTCTTCCACTTGAAGGCTTTGATGATTCCTTTTGATATTTCTGCTACATGTGCTGTGCCCACTGCGATATCACTGGTATTGTACACGATATGCTTTGTTTTTTCTTCAAAAGCTATACCGGAGGTGGGTTTCATTTCCCAACCTTCACCAGTATTGTAAAAGGTGCTGTCTTTGATGGTATAAGTGACCCAGGGAGCAGTCTGGTACGTGATTGTACCTGCTTGGGTATCGTTTTCTAAGATTTTAACCTGACAGATCTGGGGTTGCTCGAAGTCGATATGCAGATTTTTAAGGCTGAGGTTTTGATTTTCAACCAATGAAAGGGGTAACATACGTCCATGAAAGATCAGGTCTGACCCTTGTCCGTCTATGGTGATGTTGCTGAGGTTTTCTAAGGTAATACCAACGGTCTTAGGATTGTCCTGATCATGGTTGGAGATGTAATAGGTTCTTTTTTGTGCTCCTTCTTCATGGAAATCGTAACGTCCTTTTTTGAATTTGATTACTATAGGATTACCTTTTCCCGCCTCAGTAACTATTTTCTGAATCGCTTGATTGAGGGTTGCACTGCTGTTTTTCCCCGTATTGGGTTAATGCCATACTTTGTTAAGTCGTAGACTTTGGGCGTAGAATTTGCCTGTGTCTGAAAGCTGATGAAAGCGATCATAACGACCGACATGTTTTTTCTGAACCAATTTGTCATTTTAATAAATTAGTAAGTTCGGTTTTTAAAAGATTTAAGGTTTTATATTGGGGGCTTTATGTCCGATATATTATGTACAAACATAGTTTAATAGATCAGGATTTCAAAGTGGCTATTGGCTTAAAAATGCATTTACGGCCATTGTAATCAGATTAATACGTGTTCTCAAAGCAATGCAGCTGATCGACAGAGCTGTCCTTATTTCTGTTTTTTCGAAGTAAAACGGTCATGCAAACGTTTGTCATTGCAGATATTTTTGAGTCCTTCATCAAGAGGATGAATATAACTTTTTTGATTTGGGGCATATTTTGTAATTTGACAAAAAACTAAAGAATAGATGCCTTTTACATTTTCTCATCCTGCATTGGTATTGCCATTGACATATTTACCAAGACATTGGTTTTCGCTGACGGGACTTGTTATCGGCAGTTTGACGCCTGATTTTGAATACTTTTTGAGAATGAAGATTAGGAGCGATTATAGTCATACAATCGCAGGTCTATTATGGTTTGATCTACCATTAGGACTAGTACTTGCTTTTATTTTTCACAATATAGTTCGTAATAGCTTAGTTGATAATATGCCTATCCTCCTCAAATCAAGGTGTTTTGTATTTAAACAGTTTGACTGGAATCGTTATTTTAGAAAGAATTGGACAATCGTTATTATTTCAGTGCTTATCGGTGCGCTATCACATGTGTTATGGGACAGTTTTACACACGATGATGGTTATTTTGTTCGGCGATTTTCTGAGCTGGCAACTTCGATTAATCTTCTGGGTATACAAGTGCCTATTGTAAAGATATTGCAACATGTTTCTAGTTTTATTGGTGCGATCGTTATTGCTTTTGCTATTTATAAACTACCTGTTCAAAAGGAAAATTTAACTTCTGCTCGTTTAATGTACTGGTTACTGCTGTTGGGGCTGATGTTGTTTATTGTTGCTTTGAGATTTTTATCAGGACTTCAGTTTCAGCAATTTGGCAATGTAATCGTCAGTGCAATAGCTGCCGGACTTATTGCCTTTATTATTGTTCCTCTGGTTATTGAGACAAAAAGTGATTAATATTGGATTGGTATCGTTGATCTGAAAACAGAAAAAGCAACACCTTGGTGTTGCTTTTTCTGTTTTTCTAAAGATGAATTCTTTATTTAAAATAGATGCTCGTTACCAGGACTTTACCTTTGGCCTGCTTCGATTTTTTCTCTATTATTGATTCACGAGTTTCATAGACCCTTCGTTGTAACGTTCTCCCAAGATGGGGTATCTTTGGATCAGGGAATTAATTTCTGTTAAATGTTCAGGTGTTAGCTGAACATCAATTGCACCTACATTTTCTTCCAGGTACTTTCTTTTTTTAGTTCCGGGAATCGGGATAATGTCTTCTCCCTGTGCTAAGACCCAAGCTAAAGCAAGTTGTGCTGGTGTACAATTTATATGATTGGCTAATGCCGCAAATCCGGCCACCAGTTTATTGTTATTGACGATGTTTTCCTCTTGATAGCGTGGTAAAGATTTTCGAAAATCATCGGCTGCAAGGGTATTCATCTGGAGCTTATTGGTTACTAAACCACGAGCCAGAGGTGAATAGGGCACTAGTGAAATCCCAAGTTCACGTGTTGTCTGCAAAATCTCGCTTTCTACATCTCTGGTTAGCAAGGAGTATTCGCTTTGGAGTGCAGAAATGGGATGTACTGCATGTGCTTTTCTTAATGATGCCGGCGAAGCTTCACTCAGTCCAAGGTATCGTATTTTTCCTTCTTTAACGAGATCGGCCATTGCACCGACAGTTTCTTCAATAGGGATATTGGCATCGACACGATGTGCATAATACAGATCGATGGTATCAATTTTAAGTCGCTTGAGACTTTGTTCAACGGCAATTTTCATCCATGCGGGCGAAGCGTCAAAATAAGTTCCGGCGGCATTGCTTGGTCCTGCAATCTCATCTTTAAAGCGAAATCCAAATTTAGTAGCAATAAAGATCTTTTCCCGATTGGGGACTAAAATTTTAGCGATCAGTTCTTCATTTGCTCCATTTGCGTACATGTCGGCGGTATCCCAGAAATTGATGCCCAGGTCAAGGGATTTTTCTAATGTGGCTAAGCTCTCTTTATCGTCCGTAGGTCCATAAGCAAAGCTCATACCCATGCAGCCCAATCCTAATGCGGATAGCTGTTCGTTTGTTGTTCCGAGTTTTCTGTATTTCATGATGTTCTCATTTTGTTTATACAAATGTAGCGCACGGTCTCAAAAACTGACTTATAACGATCAAACAGATTGTTATAATAATCAAACAATCTACCGCAGCTGTGTGGGTGCCATGCCGGTGTGTTTTTTAAAGTATAGTGTAAAGTAAGAGGGGTATTCAAAACCTAAACTGTAGGCGATATCGGAAATATTCCAATCGGTATGCTGCAGTAAAGCTTTTGCTTCTTTGATGATGCGTGCGGCGATATGTGCTGTAGTGGTTTTACCCGTTATTTCTTTGACCGACCGGTTAAGATGATTGATGTGCAGGGATAGTACAGTGGCATAATCTGCAGGGTTCTTCAATTTGAGTACGAGTGCTGGAGAATCTATCGGAAATTGTCTTTCCAGTAGTTCGAGAAATAAGGCGGATATTCTAGAAGTAGCATTTACATACTTATGAAAGTTGGTCGTCGGATTGTTTTTCATTGCCTCATGAATGATCAAGTGCAGATAACTGCGCAATACATCGTATTTGTGAGCGTATGTGGAAGACATCTCGGCCTGCATTTTCTGGAAAATAAAGGACAATTCCGCTAATTGGGCTTCGTTTGGGAAGAAAATGGGATTAGATCCGATCTGAAATAAAGGCGTGTCGTGTAACTGACTTGTGCGTTCACTATGTTGAATGAAATCTTCTGTGAAGAGGCAGTACCAACCGGACTGTTGTTCGGATTCAGCTTCCCAAGAATAGGGGACAATGGGATTCGAAAAAAGCAGTGCTGGACGATCAATCTGGATCCATTTATCGGCATAATAAATCTTTCCTTTGCCAATGATCAGGGAAACTTTATAAAAATCACGTCTGCTATAGGGACTTACAACTGCGCAGGTCTCTCGACTGAAAACATTGATATGACCGATGCCTGCATTGTCCAATGGCACATGAGTGGGTGCATGACTTGGCAAGCGGCTGTAAAAATCATTGACACTTTCTGCTTGTTTCATGGTGTAAATGTATAAAATTCAAACAAATTAAGTGTCATCCTTTTGTGCGGATATGAAAGGTTTAAGGAGGTGATGTGATTTACTTGTCCTGAGAAGTAGAATAGAATTTGATTTGCTTAATTTTATAATAGATATAAAAGATAGTAGCGTATGAATCCAAAAAAGATATGGTCTAATTTGGCAGTGACCGATTTAGACCGGACAACAAAATTTTATACTGCGTTGGGTTTTCAACCGAATGGGCGATCAGCAGATCTGACAAGTTTTCTGTTTGGTGAAGATCATTTTGTAATCCATTTTTTCTTAAAGCACATCCTTCGCGAGGCGATGTTAGGGGTTATGGCAGATACATCCAAATCTAATGAAATCATTTTTACGCTTGCCGCATCAAGTACAGAAGAGGCGGATCGTTGGGCTACTGAGGTGGAAGATGCTGGTGGAACATTGATTTCTAAGCCTGCAGCTTTTGGAAAGGGATATTATGGTTTTGTATTTGCGGACCCCGATGGCCATCGGTTTAATGTTTTTCATATGTAAAGAAACATGAATTTCGATAACATTTATTTGAAATTATGATTGTTGTATCGGACTATAAATAATTTATTTTCTTTACAGTCCGTTGCTACTTATTATTTTTAGTGCGTTATTTTCTGCCTACCCACCATTGTTTAAATTGCTGTTGATCGTCTTTTAGCAATACCTCTTCCCCGATCATAGGTGTTATCAATGGAATATGCGCTTCTTTATTTAATTCGGTAATCTGAATTAATGGCGTATCCCAAGAATGATTGGCGATATCAAACTTGGAGTTATGCACCGGGAATAGACGCTTCGTTTTCAGATCCTTTGCTGCTTTTAATACTTCTTCAGGGAGATGGTGGATATAACGCCAAGTGCTGTCAAATTGCCCATTATCTAGAATAGCTAGATCAATAGGACCAAATTTTTCACCAATAGCCGCATAATGGGTGTCATAGCCACTGTCTCCGCCGATAAAGATTTTCATCGTTGGCGTCTGTACTACATAGGACATCCATAGCGTCTTGCTGCTTTGAAGAGACCGACTTGAAAAATGTCTTGCAGGAGTTGTGTATACGGTAAATCCACTGTCGAGTGAAATGCTGTCATGCCAATCTTTTTCAATTATATCTTGAGGATTGTAACCCCAGTATTCCAGATGTGAACCCACACCAAGTCCGCAGATTACTTTCTTGGTTTTTGTTTTTAATTTGATAATGGTTTCATAATCCAGGTGATCATAATGATCGTGGGTAATAAATAAATAGTCAATCTCCGGTAGGTCTTCTACTGTATAAATGTCTGTTCCTTTAAATGATTTATTGGTTCCGGGAACAGGAGAGACACTTCCGCTGAATACGGGATCGACCAACATGCGTTTTCCGTCTATTTGCATAAAATAAGAGGAGTGCCCAAACCAGACCAATACGTCTTCCTTGCGGGACAAGTTCTGCAGATCTGTTTTTATGGTCGGTATATTTTCCAGTGGACTCTTCCGGTCTATTTTTTTGAAAAAGTAATCATAGAGTACGCTCGCATAGCTTGCATCTTCAACGATTTGAGGGGTATGGCTAAAGTTAACAAATTTACCGTCTTTGTAATTGGGTGATTTCTTAATTAATTCAAGCCGAGCGCCACTTGGTACTTTACCAATTTGGGCTGTTGCATGTACAGGACTATAATCGCAACGAATACGATGATAAGGATGAGGATGATGAGCATAGTTTTATAAAATATTTTCATGTATGGGGTGCTGAATGGTTAGGCTTAATTACATGCTGTTGAAAGAAGCGGTATTGACCGGGCTATATCGATTCATGATTTTTGAAGGAGCCTCGCCAAATGCTTTTTTAAAGGCAAATGAAAAATGGGAAAGGTCTTCGAATCCCAATTCCAAATAAATGTCTGAGGCTGCCTTACCTTTTTCTTTTAAAAGGTAATATGCTTCTTGTAGTCTTTTGTGCAGCAACCAGCGTCCAGGTGTGGTATTGAATGTTTTTTCAAAATCTCTTTTAAAGGTTGCCAGACTTCTACCTGTTAAATAGGCAAATCGTTCTAAATGAACATTAAAGTGGTAATTTTTGTTCATAAAGTTTTCTAAATCTATTTTATGCGGTTCGGTAAAATCAAACAATACATTTTTGAGTTCAGGATTGATCTGTAGGAGGAGTAATAACGCTTCTTTCATTTTAATCTGAACGAGTTTGGGATTGTCAAAACTGTGGGTCTGGTGATACGTCATCAAAGATTGAAAATAGCTATGCAACAGTACATGATCTTCGATATCCAAGACAGGTTGATCATATTGTTTTTGTTCCGCATTAATGCCGTATTCGAGACTGAAATCTTTTAATGTCTGCTGGTCAAGAAAAATAGTCAAAGATCGGAACTCGCCATTTTCAGGCGGTTCCTTTATAAATTTTAACAATTGATTTCTCCTGACCAGACGAAATGCTCCCGCATTGGAAATGTAGGTTTGATTTCCATCATTCAGCACCAGGGAACCAGCTATCTGATAGGTGAAGGTGCATTCTTGGACGAAGTGTTCTCCTTCTCTGCTTTTTGTCGCATAACACGAATAAGCAATGCCCGATGCCTGAATGTTGTCTTTTTTTGTTTCCATCTTTGATACAAATTTAAGATAAGGATGTTGAATTTTAGCTATTTAGCTTAAAATTGCTTTGGGTTCTAAATATGCGTCTAATCCATAAGTTCCGAACTCTCGGCCGATACCTGACTGCTTGAATCCTCCGAAAGGAGCCTGTGGATCGTGTTTAAAGCCATTGATACAGATTCTTCCTGCATCAATCTGTGATGCGATGCGATTGGCACGTGCAAGATCTGGTGAGCTGATATATGCCGTTAGCCCGTAAGTGGTGTCATTTGCAATGGAAATAGCGTCTTCGTCATTCTGGTACGGAATGATGGAGAGGACTGGACCGAATATTTCTTCTTGTGCGATACGCATATCATTACGAACGTTTGTAAAGATGGTGGCTTGAACAAAGTTACCTTTTTCCAAACCTGCTGGCTTACCCAGACCTCCTGTTAGTAACGTTGCTCCTTCATCAAGTCCAATCTGAATGAACTGTTGAACTCTTTCATATTGCTTATGGCTTACCATGGGGCCTACATGGGTATCTGGATCTGCAGGATTACCGACTTTTACATGTGCGATGGTGGCTTGTGCTAAAGCATTGATCTGATCTAATTTGCTCGCAGGGACTAGCAGTCGGGTAGGAGCAATACAGGCTTGGCCACTATTCATATAAGCGCCATAGATAGCCATGGGGATAACGGTTTCTAAATCGGCATCTTCTAAAATAATATTCGGGGATTTACCACCAAGCTCCAAAGTGACACGTTTCATCGTATCTACTGCACCTTTAGCAATTGTTTTGCCAACCGCAGTTGAACCTGTGAAGGATATTTTGGCAATATCGGGGTGATTGGTTATTGCGGCGCCTACAACATTTCCTAGACCATTTACGATATTGAATAAGCCTTTAGGTAAACCCGCCTCATGGAAACATGTGGCAATAAGCTGTGTCTGTTGGGCACTCATTTCGCTAGGCTTGATGACGACGGTACATCCGGCAGCAATAGCTGTGGCAAGCTTACTGCAGATAAAACCATTGCTGGCGTTCCAGGGGGTGATGATGCCGACAACCCCTAATGACTCCATACGGACTTGTGATTGTCCAACAGTTTTTTCAAAGTCATAGTTTTGAAGTGTTTCGATCATTGTTGGGAATGACGCGATCGCAATCTGCACACTGGCTTGGCAAATTGGTAAGTTCCGCCATATTCTTCGACCATAATGGCAATCAGTTCTTCTTCGCGCTTACTGACAGCTTGATGCAGTTTTTGCAGATAAGCAATACGTTCTTCTTTACTTGTTTTAGAGAATGTTTTGAATGCTTCTTTGGCGGCCTGGACCGCAATATGGGTATCCATTTCGTCCCCAAGGGTAACTTCACCCAATTTTTCATTAGTAGTGGGGCTGATGAGATCAAAAGTTTCTGTCCCATGAGGTGTGATAAAGGCACCGTTTACATAAATCTGATTTATCTTTTTCATGTTCTGCTGATTTGTTTATTCAAAGGTAGCGGGATTATAAAGAGGCTGTTTTGCTCAAAAGCTCAATGTTGCTTTGTTGAAAAGCTCATTAATAAATGTATCAAGATGACATAAAGACAACAAATATGGAGCGCTTAATTGTTATGTTTGTTTCGAGATTATTAGATATATAGATATGGTTGATATTTTTAAGATTTTAGCAAATGAACATCGGTTACAGATATTGCAGTGGTTGAAGAATCCGCATGCTAATTTTATCGCCGAAGATATTGAACCGGAGGTATCGGATTATGGTGTTTGTATGAGCGTCATCCAAAAGAAGGCAGGTTTGTCCCAATCAACGATATCATCTTATTTGACATCGATGGTGAATTGTGGTTTGTTGAAATCTGTACGGGAGGGACAGTGGACTTATTATAAGAGAAATGAGGAAAAACTTCAGGAATTGGCTTCTTATATCAAGAATACGCTGTAGTTACTCATTATTTATTTGATGGATGGAGATATAAATATCTTCATTTTTTTTACTCAAGTATATCTATAAATCTAGATATGTCGAAATATTTTATTGAATAAACTATTGACCTGATTTAGATCTGTACATACCACTCATTTTATTTGATAATCCATTTCAGAAGGTAAGAAGCCTTCCTTTTTTTAATCCAATATATCTATAAATCTAGATATATCGAAATTGTATAATGCTTTACATTAAAATTTTAGAACATGACAAGAAACTTTGAAAACCACTATGCATTTAACCGTGTATTTGCTCCAGATGTGTTGACTATAGGCCTATTTCTTCCCTTAGAAGTATATAGCCGAAAGCTTCCCCTAGTTGAGGAGCATATGGCATATATAAAACAGATCGATCGCTTAGATTTTGCGTCGATATGGGTTCGTGATATTCCGATGTTTGATCCGAGTTTTGGTGATGCTGGTCAAGTGTATGATGCTTTTAGTTATTTATCTTTTATCGCCGGAAAGACAAGCAGGGTTGCATTAGGAACAGGAAGTATTGTTTTACCTTTCTGGCACCCGATTTCTTTAGCAAAGACAGCCGCATCTTTAGATCAGCTATCCAATAACAGATTATTGCTAGGAGTAGGATCGGGGGATAGATCGATTGAATTTCCTGCATTTGGATTAGATTTTGAGCATCGAGGTGAACGTTTTAGACAGGTTTTACAGGATTTTCGACGCTTAAATAAGGAACATTATCCAAAAATTAAGTCTGAGCTGACCCACATTGACGGATTGGATCTTATCCCTAAACCCGTTCAAGAATATATTCCGAGTTTAATAACCGGTGGCAGTCAACAGCCTCTTTCTTGGATTGCTGAACATGGGGATGGCTGGATTACTTATCCGGGAGCAACAACGTCGAAATTACATGTTAGGCCGTTGGGAGAAAAGATAAAAGCTTGGCGCGACTTAATTCCCGATCAGATTTTTAAGCCTCATATGACCAATGAATGGATTGAACTAACGGAAGATCCCAATTTTCCGCGAACGCCATTGCAGGGTGGATTTGTGCTTAAAACAGGAAGGAATGGTTTATTGGAACTTTTACATGAATGGCAGGAAGCGGGTGTCAATCATGCAGCCTTAGGGATTCAATTCAGTACGAGACCTATTGCCGATGTTATTGATGAGCTGGGAGCAGAAGTGTTGCCGTATTTTCCTTCCTTAGTGAAGGCAAGTCATATTAATATGACCCCATAGTTTAATTTCAGAAGAATAATTCTATTTTAGCCGTTAATGAAGTTGTCGTTAAGTTATCTAATGGAGTTATGCAAAAAGTGACAGGTAGAAAAAAGTTTTATATCGCTTATATGCTGATCTCACTGATCATGTTGGTCGATATTACGGTTATACTGACGTGGCAGATCAGTTTGGCGGGATATTGGAGTGACCGCTTGGTCTTTTGGATATGGTTACTCACGACGCTTCCATTTCTAATTATTTTCTGGAAAAGTATTTATACGAAAATATACTGTATCGTATTAGTATTGGGGCTATTGTTTAGCATAGCCGCGATGATGTTGCCTTTTTTTGGTATTCTATTTTCAAGTACGGGCATGGAAAGACGATCGTACTATACACCAGATACCGGGAAATATAGAGTACAGCTTATTCAAAGTGTGATGGCCCGTCCGCGGTTACAGATTATTGAAAATAAAGGAATTGTTGAGAAGGTGATTTTGTTTACCGATGCCGATTTCCTGAAAAATGATCATCTTAAGGTGGGATATGAAAGTGTGATCGGCCTGGATGTCATAAAGGATACACCAGATAGCCTGGTTTTGGAGTTTCATATGCCTGGTCAGAAAATTGTAAAAGGTTTTAAACTAAGCGACGAGAAGGATTAAATTTCGTGGCACGTTTTGTCTTGAATGAACAGTTAATACTAATCCCATAGCAGATCTATCATTGGGTAAGTCTGCTATGGGATTAATTTGTTCTGTCATTTTAGTTTTGTAACTGATCTGCATGAAAAATTTCGCTCTACTGCGGCATAACTTGCGTTTACATCTTTTTGCTGTCTTCGTAAGTAGGACCATACAGTCCAGGCACTTTATTTCCGGTTGCTCTTAGGTAGACAATCAATTCTCCGCGATGATGATAAATATGATTAAAAAGGAATCCTCGTGCCACAATGCCTCTTTCCATTGGGCCTAAGAGTATGCGTTCACCTGCTTTCATTGTCCAGTGATCGCGTAGTTTTTCTTCTGTAAGTGTTGATAGAGCGGTTCTGGCTCGTGCTACATTTTTTTCAAATAGTTCGAGCGTGGCTTTGATATCATCAGGTGCACCGCGCTCAAGATGATCGGTGGCCATATCATAAACATCTTCTGTAAATGTGCCTACGTACCAATAATAAATAGTTGCGATATGTTGTGCCAGTTCTCCCATTGTCCAGGAAATATCTGCTGGCTTGTAGTGTATGTCTTTTTCAGGCACTGCCTGCAGTAATTTACGGGTGTTGTTGACCTCTTGTTCGAATTCGGTTGTCAAATATTGAATGATCATGTCTTTGGGTTTAATGTTTTTATATCGGGTATAAACAGATGCATGCGTGAATATGTTTGGTGTTTAGGAGGTTTTTCTGGGGTAAATAAAACAAATTTATTTAAGTTTGAAGACGCTATAAATGAAAATTCATGTTAGAAGTATTATTTTCTCATATTGAAAAAAAAGTGACGCTCTCTCGTGGTGACAAAGAGGCGATAGCTTCTTTTTTTACATTCAAAAAAATCAGAAAGAAGCAATATATCTTGGAAGAAGGGACTGTTTGTACGCATCTTTCATTTGTGAAAAAAGGTCTTATCAAATCGTACCGTTTGGATGAGAAAGGAAATGAGCATATCAGCCTTTTTGGATGGGAAGGCTGGTGGGTGTCTGATTTTAAGAGTTTTATTAATCAGCAACCGGCAATGCTCTATATAGATGCTATTGAAGATACAGAGTTACTGCTTTTATCGCGGGCAGATTATGAACAATTGATGGAAGAGGTCCCGGTGATGGAGCGGTATTTTAGAATACTCTATCAAAATAGTTTGGTTACAAAAGATGAACGCCTGATCAGTTCGAACAGCTATACTGCTGAAGAAAAATTTCAGCGTATGCTACAGGCTAGTCCTGAAATTATGCAACGTGTGCCGCAACATCTGGTGGCATCTTATCTGGGATTGGCTCCTGAAACCCTGAGTAGAATCCGTAAGAAAATTGCATCTACAGATTAATTCCATTGATCTGGATCAATGGAATTTCTTGATCTGTATCATCTCTTTCAGTTTTTAATGCAGCGAACTTTGTTGTAGAAATTTAAAGAGATATAACAATGGATAAAATTGCATTAGTAGTTGGCGCAACAGGGATCACGGGAAGTCGTTTGGCTGAGGAGCTTGTTGGTCATGGATGGCAAACTTATGGTCTGGCACGTCATCCCGGTCAAACTGATAACGGCGTAATTCCGGTAAAAGCTGATCTTATGGATGTTGAAAATCTGAAGATCGCACTTGAAAATGTTTACCCAACACATGTGTTTTTTACAACATGGATGCGGAAAGACAATGAGGCAGAAAATATTATTGTAAATAGTGCTCTTGTCCGTAATCTTCTCGATGTTCTGTCTGAAAAGAAAACTGTTGCACATGTGGCTTTGGTAACGGGGTTAAAGCATTATTTAGGTCCTTTTGAGTCATACGTAGCTACGGGTGTGTTTCCTGATACACCTATTCGGGCAGAACAGCCTAGACTAAGTCATCCCAATTTTTACTACGCTCAGGAAGATGCGGTATATGAAGCTTCGGCTAGAGATGGATTTACGTGGAGTATACATAGGCCGCATACGGTTATCGGGCATGCGATCGGTAATTTGATGAATCTTGGGGTGACGCTTGCCGTATATGCCAGTATTTGTAAACAAAAAGGGGCGAAATTGATCTGGCCGGGTTCGGAAGCGCAATGGAACGGAATTTCGGATGTAACGGATACTGGTGCTCTGGCGAAGCAGTTAATCTGGGCTTCGACGACTGAGGAAGCTAAAAATATGGCTTTTAATATTGTGAACGGCGATGTCTTTCGGTGGAGTTGGTTATGGGAGCGCATAGCGTCATATTTCGGCATTGAGGCTGAAGGATTTCATGGAGAGCCGAGGCCTCTTGCCGAACAACTTAAAAATGATGGACAATTGTGGTCTGATATGGTAAAGGAGTATGGACTGGAACAGCATGAGCTTTTTCAATTGGCTTCACCATGGCATACAGATCTTGATCTGGGCAGACCTATCGAAGTGATGGTGGATATGGCCAATAGCCGAAAACTGGGATTTACGGCTTACCAGAATACCGAAGAAGCATTTATCCACTTGTTTGAACGTCTTCGTGCAGAGAATGTGATACCGCAATAATTAGATTGATGTGGTGGTAAGGGATAGTAAAACCGGGCTTCTTTATTTTGTGATAGAAGGCTCGGTTTTACTGGCCTTTAATCATCAATCCCTTTGCCGTCCAGGATCTGCTGATAATATTTTTCAATTCGATTTTGCCGTGTTTTGGATTGTTTCGCCTGATTAAAATAAAATAGATATCCCTTTTGTCGTCCAGGTGTTAGGGAATAGAATGCTGTATTTAATTCTTGATCTTGTGCCAGTGCCTGTTGGAATTCTTCAGAAATAGGGTAGTCGTTCACTTTTTTCATTTCCACCTTTAATCCTGCTTTTTCGATCTCAATGGCTTCCCGTATGTAAGCTTGGATAACTGGTCTTAGCGTGATAATCTCTGCTATATGTTTAAATCTGATCTGTCTGCCTGCCTGTACATTTTCTGTTTGCTGGATCAATATACCTTCAGGATCTTTGAGTAAAGCTCCCTTATGAAACAGGAGCGCGCAATATTCTTTAAATCCATGAATAAGAACGATGTTTTTTCCATCGAGCGTGTAGCATGGATGCATCCATTTGTATTCTTCTTCTAAGGATTTGTTTTCAGTAATGATATCACGAAGTAAATTGAACTCTTCGGACCATTGTTGTGTTTTTTCAAAGAAATGTTCTACCTGTGTGTTCATAATGGTTGTTTTTTAGGTATAAGGCCTGATTTATTGTCTGGAACAGCTAGAAGTAATTCATAGACAAAGAAACGGTCTGTTAATAGATTGAGTTGTCCTAATCTTGTTTCTGTGTATTTAAGATCTCCTGTAACCGGTTGTGCGCCATATTGATGCCTTGTGCAAAAGGCATCTTGAGCAGCTGGTCTCTAAAAGCAACAGATTTAAAAATAATCTGGATAGTAAGTTTACTGCTTGCATCTGTATAGGGTTCAAATGTGAGGTATTCAAGCTGAACAGGGAATGGACTATCTTCCATCTCGAATGTTCTTGTGATTTTTTCGTTTGGTACAAATTCATGGATTGTTCCGTTTGCCCGAAATACAACAGTGCCATCGTGTGATGTTTCAAATGCATAGGCACCATGTTTCTTGTTTTCCAGTTTCAGTACTTTTGTACCCATCCATTGTTCAAAGAGATAGGCATCTTCATATGCCTTAAAAAGCAATTCTAGAGGAAGATCAAATTCGCGTGTGATGATGATTTCTTGTTTGTCATGTTCGGCACTGATTTTTGTTTTCTGTTCCATGATTATTTGGCTATATAGTTTTTCATTACGGCTTCTAATTTATTGAATCTGTCATCCCACATCTGGCGGAACGGTTCGATAAATCTGCAATTTCTTTCATTTTTTGCGGATTGAGATGGTAATAGATTTCCCGACCATTTTGCTCAGGTTTTAGGAGTTCGCATTCGGTCAAAATCTGCAGGTGCTTGGAAACGGTGGGTCTGGATGTGTCAAAATTGGAAGCAATGGCTCCAGCAGGCATCGCATGTGAGGCTACCAGTAGCAATATTGCTCTTCTTGTCGGATCGGCAAGGGCTTGAAAAACGTCTCTTCTTAAATTCATTGTTATGCTCTTATTCGCTTTAACACTTCAATCTATTTTGATCTGTCCTGTCATTGCTTGATGTGTTTATGATCATGTTTTATTAACGCTATTTGGAACTCTATTTATCGTTTAATCCTATACCGTTTAAAATTTGTTGTCGGTATTTTTCAATTCTTCCAATTCTTGTCTGTGCTACTTTGGGTTGGGAAAAATAAATGATGTATCCTCTTTGCCGCCCCGGTGTCAATGCGTAAAATGCTGTTTTTAACTTAGAGTCTTGTTCGAATACCTGTAGGAGTTCTTCGGGGACAGGTTCTGGATTTTTTTGAAATTTTACCTTTTGACCACTTTCTTCTATCGCTATGGCCTCGGATATATACGATTTTAAGGTATTTTCTAATCTTTTGATTTCTGCTATATTGGTAAATTTGATGATCCTGTCCGATTGTAAATTACCTTGTTGGGTTAAGATTTTATGATCGTCGGATAATAATACACCTTTAAAAAAAACAATATTGGCGGATTGTTTTAATGCAGCAACGGAAACTATATTTTTTCCTTTGGAGGTATATACAGGTGCACCCCATTTTATTTCTTCCTTCAAACCCGCTTCCAGTACAATTTGGCGGAGCATTTCTAACTCTTCTCTCCAGTTATTGACTTTGCATAATGGTGTACCGCCATATTTGCAACGCATATAGCCATCTATCAAATATTTGTCAACTCCTGGATTCAGTTCTATTTTCATCTGGTCTAGACTTTACGTTCAACTGGTCTGAAATACCACGAAATAATCGTGAGCAGGAGTAACAGCGCAGGACCAAAATAGGTGACTGCTTTATCAGCAACTGCAAGGTGGGTGAAAATTGCGCCCGACATTAGAAAGAAAAATCCTGCATATGCCCATTCTTTTACTACTGGGAGTTTTGGAAGGAGAATGGCAATTACTCCTAGTAGCTTCCAAATACCGATAATGGTGAGAAAATAGGAGGGATAGCCTAGATCTTTCATTTTATTAACTTCTTCATCCATGTGGATGATCTGAACAATTCCAGTTGACACCATTCCTAAACTTAGCCAAATGGTAGAAAACCAATAGATGATTTTATCTCTCTTTTTCATACTGTGTTTTTTAATCGGTACAATTCGTATGTTGATCTGTTTATACTTGAGCGGTTACTTAATACCTTATTTATCGCATGTTAGTTTTCGATCCATTGTTTGATCTTTACGGTTCGGGTATTAAAAAGTACAACGCTATACGATTTCTTCAATTATATATCGGTTTTTTATGTTCCAAATCTCCATAGTACTGGTTAGTTTTAAATTATGAAGTCATTTGACTACAAATGTAAGTGTAGTTATTTGACTACGCAAATTTTTTCCAAGAATTTTAGATTATTTTGATCACGTGCGGTTGGATATTGGTGAATTTTTATTAATTAATGGTGTTGATCACGAGGTTGGTAGTTTTTTGAGGTTATGAAATGTTTAATAATTAACGAATAGGGTTTAAAGTTGTTTTCTTTGGTCCGAAAGCTAAAAAGCCCAATCTTTCGATTGGGCTTTGCTGTTTATTCCTGATGATTATTTTTGAACCAACTTTTGGGCTGTTGTTTTTAAATTTAGCTTGCTTGTATATCAATCAATATCTTAACTTCAGTAGGATCGTTAACTAAGGCTTCAAATCCGTTCGTGACGATTTCATCTAAAACAATCTTGCGTGTAACCAATTTCTCTACCGGCATCCTACCGCTATCGATCAGTGCAATGACTTGCGGGAAAATATTGCGATAGGCAATAATTCCTTTAATGGTGATTTCACGAAGTACTTGATCGAGCGCATCAGTTGTAACAGGTTTTCCAAATAGTGCTACTAATACAGCGGTTCCTCCATTTTTTAAACTCGTGATACCCGTTGTATAGGAGGCTTGTACACCTGCGCAATCAAGGAAAACATCTACTCCGAGACCTGTTATGGTCTTAATTTTTTCGGGTATACCTTCATCTTTCGCATTGATAATATGGGTAGCACCTATAGATTTTGCTTTTTCAAGACGTTTGTCAGCGATATCGGTTACGATAACTGTACTAGCTCCGGCTGCCAGGGCCGCCTGAACACATAATAAACCAATTGGACCGGCTCCGGAAACTAGAACAGTCCCGCCGATTTTTAGATTACTTTGCATGACCGCATAAACTGCTACTGCTGCGGGTTCTACCAATGCACCTTTCTCGAAGGACATAGTGTCTGGTATTTTGTGCACCATATAATCCTCTACTACAACGTAAGAAGCAAATCCGCCATTGCTAGATAGGCCAACAAAGCCTAATGGTTCTGACAGGTTGTATTCTCCGTTTGCAATAAAGGGGCTATCAAAGTTTTTAAAGATTGGTTCTACGACTACCCGGTCGCCAACTTTTAAATGATGTACACCTTCGCCCACGGCATCAATAATTCCGGAGAATTCATGTCCTAATGTGGTTGTACCTGGTGTCCATTGAGCGGATAGGGTGCGGCCACCGGGATGAGCTGTGGACCATGGACGTATTCATGTAAGTCGGAGCCGCAGATTCCTGCAAACTGAACTGAAATTTTAACTTGTTTCGCTTTTGGAGCTGGGATCTCCGTTGATTCTACCCTGATATCTTTTGCGGCATACCATCGTGCTGCTTTCATTGTATTATCCATATTGTTATGCTTTTTAATTTCATACTAAGTTACTTAAATACTGCCGGCGTGCCAAGATGTTTGAGGTGATAGATGTCACATAAATTGATGAATGTCATCATTTTCATTTGTTGAATAATAACTTATTAATCTGTGGCATCAGATATGCTCGGTAACATGATGATAATCTAAAAGCGATGATACTTAAAGAAACATTTGTGGGGCTATTGAAAAATTATACGAAAGATGAGCAATTGATCGCTTCCTTATGGAGGGAGGTAGAAGCCTATTATGGTGATACTCTCAGACATTACCATACTTTAGATCATCTTGAAAATCTGCTGCTTGAACTTACGGCTGTAAAAGAGAAAATCAAGAATTGGGAAGCTCTATTGTTTACACTTTATTATCATGATATTATCTACGATGCGTCAAAACAGAATAATGAAGATGAAAGTGCTCATTTGCCGTAAAACGGATGAAAGAGATTGCTGTTTCCGAAGCAATTATCTTGACATGCACCGAACAGATCCTGGCGACAAAATCGCACTTAATTTCTAACGATCAGGACACAAATTATTTTACTGATGCTGATCTTTCTATTTTGGGACAACCATGGGAGAAATATGCAAAATACTATACAAATATCCGCTTGGAATATCAGATTTATCCAGATGTACAGTACCACTCTGGTCGCAAGAAAGCATTAACTCATTTTCTGTCCATGGACCGGATTTTTAAAACAGATTATTTTTATAACCGTTTTGAAGTACGGGCAAAAGAAAACCTGAAAAAAGAAATGGAATTGCTGCAGGACTAGGTATTGTTAATAACGGCCAGCATATACGGCGTTGTTCCTCAGCAGTACCGTGATAAAAGGTTGACTGGCTTTAGTTGAAAGCTGGTTTATTGGTGTTTGTTAGTTATTGATCATATTACCGATTCTAGGGTCTTTATTACGAAGGTCGAGACCTCCTTCGTATACTGATTTCAAATTATGTAAATAGAATGCCCAACCATTAGAGCATCCCAGACGAATGTATTGCTTTGAGTGATCGTCCTGTGGAATATGGTGATGCCGTAATTCTACGATAACATACTCATGAAGTGTACTTAATGTCACATCAACCAAACTGGTACCTTCAAATGTAAACTGGAGAAAATCTTTTCCATTTGCTTTAAGGATTTCTCCATGCATGGGCGTCGGATCCAGGTACCAATACCAATCGTACTGCATGCCGCTTTCTTCTGGGTTGATCTGTTCAAGCTGATTTCCTACCGCATCACGAAAAATGACACGTTCCAAAAACCATCTTTCTAAATTCGCCACAACAGACCAAGCTTCATAAATCTCGGAAAGAGAGGCTTTAATCGCGATACGTTTTGTAAATGATGTCCAATCGAAATTATTCATGGTAATCAATTTAGATTTTGAGTGACGATATGATGTCGATAATAAAGATAAAATAATATATCCGTTTATTTTAACGGATTTTCATTGATTTTATTTCTTTTAGTTTATGGTCGATTTGTTTCTATAACTTATTTCTTATTCGATTGACATAAAAAAGCGCTATCGGGAGATAGCGCTTTTGTGATATTGTTCGTATGTAGGATAGATCGTTCTTAATTATTCTTCAATCTGTTGTTTCGTTTTACTGAAAATAGTAGCGCCCATACTTGCACTTATAACGCAAGCAACGGAAATCCATTGTAACGGTGTAAGACGTTCTGATAAGAATATCATACCTGATAGGGCGGCAAATGCCGGTTGCAAACTTGTTAAAATACTAAATGTTTTTGCTGGAAGTCTTTTTAAAGCCACTAAATCTAGTGAAAATGGTACTGCGCTAGAAAGTACAGCGACGCCCAGTCCTTTTAAAAACAGCATTGGGGTAAGATTAAAAATACCACCATCCCATAGGGCAAAGGGTATAATAATTAGGGTTGCAAATAGCATTCCCGTGCTTACAGCGTCTTTTCCTGGCATAATGCCGGTCACTTTGCTTCCCATAACAATGTAGACTGCCCAAAATATACCGCTAGAAATGCGAGAAGAAGTCCGATTAAGTCAATGTTGTTACTTTGCCATGGAACGATAAATAGAATGCCAGCACAAGCGATTAATCCCCAAAGGATGTCTAGCCATTTTCGGGATAAAGATAAGGCTAGAAAAAGTGGACCTATAAATTCTACCGTTACAGCCAGCCCTAAGGGGATGCGTTGGATGGCTAAATAAAAAATAAGATTCATTGCGGCAATTCCTATTCCATAAATAGCGCAATATAACCATTGTTGTTTCGTGAATTGAAAGAATTTAGGACGATTTATAATATTTAGCAATACGGTTGACAGGCCAATTCTCAACATACTTGTTCCTGTTGCTCCTATGGCAGGAAAAAGCTGTTTAGCGATAGAGGCACCACCTTGGACACTAACCATAGATAGTAATGCCGCTGATATGGCCTTATTTGATTTTTTCATTAGAATAAATTATTTGTCAGGAAAGTTTTCACTTGTACTTAATGAATTCTTTACGCTTCGTTTGTTTTAATAATGAGCATTGGAATTACTCGTATGATTATGCACTCTTGATATTTATATCTTATTTCTACATAATAGCAATCAACAGATGACTGCATCAAGTTCATTTTTATTGTAAATGGTATAGCTGATGATCGTATCATTTATAGCATTACAAGTTCCAATGATTGATTGATAGAAGCAGGGAGTGATATTCGAATTTAACTGTTTTATACAAAAGAAAAGCTAATCTTATGATTAGCTTTTCTTTTGTGAACCCACTGGTAC